>NZ_JBICYT010000008.1:0-212290 GCF_043201215.1 Streptomyces sp. NPDC048331
TGTCCGGGGCGGGACGGTCGGTCAAGGGTGGCCGCAGGCCATCGCGAAGCGACGCGACGAAGGAGCGCCCTTGAGGGACCGGCCCGACCCGGAGAGACGAAGACTGCCGGGAAACCCCCATACCCCTCCCCGATGCCGCCCGAGGGGCTCCCGCCCCCCGAAGCCCCCGCCCCGCCCCGCCACCCGACCCCGCCCGCTTGGCCCCGCTCCCCCAAGCCACCGCCCGACCCCCTACCCCCCGAACAGCACCGCCTGCGCGGCCTCGCGTGCCGCCAGTTCGGCTCCCGCCAGGACGGCCGGGTCGCCCAGGGTCGTGGCGCGGATCTCCGTCGGGACCGGGGTCAGTTTCGCCACGCGGTGGGCGACCCGGGCGGCCAGGGCCGGGCCGCCCGCGCGGCCCAGTTCGCCCGCCAGGACCACGCAGCCCGGGTCCAGGATCGCCGCGGCCGCCGCCGCGCCCAGGGCGAGGCGTTCGGCCAGGGCTTCGAGGAACGGCTCCCCCGCGGCTCCCGCCACGGCGTCCTCCGCCGGGCCCGCGAAGCCGTGTGCGCGCGCCAGCGCGGTCACGGCTTCGCGGCCCACCAGGGCGTGGAATCCGCCCGCGCAGTCCTCGGCCGACGGCAGTCCGGTGGTGCCGGGTACCGGGAGGAAGCCGATCTCGCCCGCGCCGCCGGAGGCGCCCCGGCGCAGCCGGCCGTCCAGGACCACGGCCGCGCCCACGCCCGCGCCGAGCCACAGCAGGACGAAGGAGTCCAGGTCGCGGGCCACGCCGAGGCGCTGCTCGGCGAGGGCGGCGAGGTTGGTCTCGTTCTCGACGACGACCACGGCGGGCAGGCTCCGCTGCAGGGCGGTGACCAGGTCCCGGTGCCAGGCGGGGAGGCCGCTGGTGTCGCGGAGTTCGCCGGTGGCCGGGGCGACGAGGCCCGGGGCGCCCATGACGACGGTGTGCAGTTCGGCCGCGCCGGCCTCGCGCGCGGTGCGCAGCAGGGCGGCCACCGCGTCCTCGGGGGCGCCGACGGGCAGGGCGGCTTCGGCGAGGGGGCGGCCGAGGAGGTCGGTGACGACGGCGGTGACCCGGTCGGTGCGGACGTCGAGGGCGGCCAGGTGGGCGCGGTTCGCGACGATCCCGTACAGCTTGGCGTTGGGGCCGCGGCGCTGTTCGTTGGATTCGCCGGCGACCTCGATGAGCCCGGCTTCGGTGAGCCGCTCGACGAGGTCGGCGACGGAGGGCCGGGAGAGGCCGGTCATGGTCTTGAGCTGGGTGGCCGTCAGCGGCCCGGATTCCTGGAGGAGTTGCAGCGCGAGGCGGTCGTTGATGGCCCGGGCCGTGCTGGGCGAGGCGGGGGACGGTGCCGGGGTCGTGGTGGGGGCAGGAGTCACGGAGCCCATCCTAGGGAGTCGGGCCCATTATCTATCAGGCAGGGTCCCTGATAGTTTAATCCTCATGACCGGGGACACCGACCTCAGCCCGGCGCGCCTGCGCCATGCCCGCTACGCCATCGCCGCCGTCTTCTGCACCCACGGCGCCGTCACCGGCTCCTTCGCCACCCGCATCCCCTGGATCCAGGAGCACGCCGGGCTCAGCGCGGGCACGCTGGGGCTGGCCCTGGCCGCGCCGGCCGTGGGCGCCGCCCTCGCGATGCCGCTGGCGGGCCGGATCAACCACCGGCTGGGCGCCCGGACCGCGCTGCGGGTGCTGCTCTCGCTGTGGACCCTGTCGCTGATCCTGCCGAGCCTCGCCCCGAATCTGCCCGCCCTCTGCTTCGTGCTGTTCGTCTACGGCGCCACCGCCGGCATGTCGGACGTGGCGATGAACGCGCTGGGCGTGGAGACGGAGAACCGGCTGGGCCGTTCGATCATGTCCTCGCTGCACGGCATGTGGAGCGTGGGCGCCCTGCTCGGTTCGGCCGCGGGTACCGTCGCCGCGCACACCGGGGCCGACGCCCGGCTGCACCACCTGGTCGCCGCGCTGGTCCTCACGGCGTTCGGGCTGCTCGCCGTACAAGGGGTGCTGGACCTGAGGGCCGGCCAGGAGGAGGCGCCGCCGCCGCACTTCGCGCTGCCGCCGAGGTCGGCGCTGCTGATCGGGGCCGTCGGTTTCTGCGCGGTCTTCGCCGAGGGCGCGAGCCTGGACTGGTCGGCGGTCTACCTGCGGGACGTCCTGCACACGGACGCCGGCCTGGCGGCGGCCTCCACCACCGCCTTCGCGTTGACGATGGCGGTGGCGCGGCTGGTCGGGGACCGGGTGGTGGACCGGTTCGGGGCGGTACGAACGGTTCGGGCGGGCGGGGTGGTGGCCACCCTGGGCGGGCTGCTCGTGGTCGGGGTCCGGCATCCCGCGGGGGCGCTGGCCGGATTCGGGCTGATCGGACTGGGTATCGCGGTGGTGGTCCCGCTGGCCTTCGCGGCGGCGGGGCGCAGCGGCCCGGCTCCCGCTCAGGCCATCGCCGGTGTCGCGACGATCACGTACACCTCGGGGCTGATCGCGCCGTCGGCGATCGGCGCGGTGGCGGACGCGACCTCGCTGGTGGTGTCCTTCGGGCTGGTCACCCTGCTGGCCTTCGCGCTGATCGTCGGCGCCGCGGTACTGCGCCCGGGGAGTCCGGTGGGGCAGGCTGGGGACGATCTCGGCGGGGCGACGGCGAAGACCGACTCCCCCGGCCTCGACGAACCAGCCCAAACCCGGCCGTAATATGTCGATCGGCCGCAGTGGCACGTACCCCGTGCGCTGCGGCCTCGATGTGTGAGCGGCCGGAGCGGCGGTCGTCCGGAACAGAGGAGTGGAACATGGGCCTCGGCGTGGGCTGGACCCTGCACGGAGACGGGCGGACTCCCGCCCCCGGCGCGGTGGTCCGCCCGGAGGAGCGGCTGTCGTGGCCGCGGACCGCCGGGCTGGGCGCGCAGCACGTCGTGGCGATGTTCGGCGCGAGTTTCGTCGCTCCGGTGCTGATGGGGCTGGACCCGAACCTGGCCATCATGATGTCCGGCGTCGCGACGGTGATCTTCCTGCTCGCGACGCGCGGCCGCGTTCCGTCCTACCTGGGCTGCTCGCTGTCGTTCGTCGGTGTGGCGGCGGCGATCCGGGCCGCGGGCGGGGACAGCGCCGTGGTCACGGGCGCCGTCTTCGTCGTGGGCGTGGCGCTGTTCCTGGCGGGCCTGGTGGTCCAGCGGTTCGGCGCGCGCGTCATCCACACGGCGATGCCGCCCATCGTGACGGGCGCGGTGGTGATGCTGATCGGCTTCAACCTGGCGCCGGTGACGGCGAGCACGTACTGGCCTCAGGACCAGTGGACGGCGCTGCTGACCATGCTGTTCACGGGGGCGGCCGTGGTCTGCCTGCGCGGGTTCTGGTCGCGCATCGCGATCTTCCTCGGGCTGCTCTTCGGGTACGGGATCTCCTGGCTCTCCGACCTGCTCTTCGGGAAGATCCACTCGACGCTGGGCGGGGAGGCGGCCGTCGACCACTGGCGGTTGGACCTCTCGGCGGTCGCCAAGGCGGACTGGATCGGGCTTCCGTCCTTCCACGCGCCCGCCTTCGAGTGGTCGGCGATCCTGATCGCCCTGCCGGTGGTGATCGCCTTGATCGCGGAGAACGCCGGGCACATCAAGGCGGTCGGGGAGATGACCGGCGACCCGCTCGACGACAAGCTGGGGACGGCGATCGCGGCGGACGGCGCCGCGTCCATGCTGTCCACGGCGGTCGGCGGCCCGCCGAACACCACGTACTCCGAGAACATCGGTGTCATGGCTGCCACCCGGGTCTACTCCACGGCGGCGTACTGGGCGGCCGCGGGCTTCGCGCTGCTCTTCGGGCTGTGCCCCAAGTTCGGCGCGATCGTCGCCGCGATCCCGGGTGGGGTGCTCGGCGGCATCACGGTCATCCTCTACGGGATGATCGGCCTGCTCGGCGCCCAGATCTGGATCAACGGCGGGGTGGACCTGCGCAATCCGCTGAACCTGGTGCCGGCCGCGGCGGGCATCATCATCGGCGTCGGCGGCGTGAAGCTGCAGATCACCGACACCTTCGAACTGGGCGGCATCGCGCTGGGCACGGTCGTGGTGATCACCGGCTATCACGCGCTGCGGTTCCTCGCGCCCGCGCACCTCAAGCAGGAGCCCCTGCTCGACGAGGGCACGTCCGGCTACGACGTCGGCGACGACTCCGGCGACGGCTCCGGGGAGGGCCAGGACAAGCCCCGTTGACGGGGTTTCGCCCGAACCGGGGAAGCCTACGGCCAAGTTCCCCGGATCCGCGTCGGCGCCTGCGACTCTGCCCCCATGGAAGCGGTGCTGGCGCGGATGCGCGCCCTGGAGGAGCGGCTCCCGCCGCAGGACGGCGTCGCCGTCTTCAACCGGGTCTACCTGACCGTGACGGAGACCCTGCACCGGCGGATCGAACACGGCGGGTTCCCGGCACCCCGCCGGGCGGAGACGCTCAGCGTGCGGTTCGCGGAGCGGTACCTGACGGCGGTCGAGGCGGACCGGGCCCCGGCCTGCTGGCGCCCCCTGCTGCAGTACCGCCGGCACCCCGGGATCCGCCCGCTCCAGCACGCGCTGGCCGGGATCAACGCGCACATCGGCCATGACCTGGCGCTGGCGGTGGTGGCCACGTGCGGTGAGCTGAACTGTGAACCGCGCGCCCTGGAGGCGGACTTCGACCGGGTCGGCGACACGCTGGTCTCCCTGGAGGAGCACATCCGGGAGGACCTGATGCCGGGCCCGGACCTGTTGGAGATCGCCGACCCGCTGACCCACCTGGTCGGCTCGTGGAGCCTGGAGCGCGCCCGCGCCGGAGCCTGGTCGGCGGCCCGGCTGCTGTGGACGCTGCGCCGCGCGCCGGAGCTGGCCGAGGAGTTCACGGACTCCCTCGACGCGGGCGTGGGCCTGGTGGGCCGCTGCCTCCTGACCCCGCGGGGCTGAACCGCCCACGGCCGCCGTCGACGCGGTCCCGGTGGTACCCCCTCGGATGTGCCGTGATCGTCTTCACTACGCTCTGCTCAATGGTAGGAAGAATGAGCGAGCACAAGCGCACCGTCCCCCGCTGGTTCCGCGGTGGCCCGAGGCTCTACCGGTCCCTGCTGGACCTCGCGGCGTGGCATCCGGAGGCGACCGAGATCGCCATGTCCCCGAGGGCTCCGGACGACTTCGCCGCGGACACCATGATCGAGTTCCTGTCCCAGGAGCTCATGCGGAGCGGCTACACGGACGACTGGTCGGTGACGTCGCACGGGCAGGAGATCGAGGACCTGATCGACGTCTTCCAGCAGATCGCGCAGCGCCGATGACGACATCGGCGCGGATGGTGCCCCGTCCGGGTACACACCGGCGCACCTCACCCGGACTGCCGGAGTGACCAGCTTCGCCACGCACCGGCTCCGGGTGCATGACACTTCGCTCGCGCCGGTGCAGCGGTTCTGCGGCTTCCGGACCTGCGTGGCCGAGTTCGCGCCGTACGGCGTCCGTGCGACGTACGACCACCTGGTCCGCAGTGCCCGGATCCCGGCGGACCTGGACCGGGATCCGGACGCGCTGGTGCGGGCGGTGGAGGAACTGCACGCCGCACGGGAGGTCTGGCGGGCCGCGCACGCCGGCTGGGTGGTCGCGCGGCGCGCACAGAAGGCGGCCGGGGTCCGGGTCCCGGATCCGCCGGAACCGAGGCGCCGCCTCTGGTGCCCCGACCCCGAGTTCCACCCGGCCGGGCCGCTCCCGGCGGTGATGCGGCAGATCCTGTGTGCCCCGGCCGGGGACCTGACGCGGTGTCCGGTGTGCGCCGAGGACCGCGGGACGAAGGTCTGGCACGACGGGTTCACGGAGCACACACTCTGCGGCGGATGCGGGGTCAGCCTCTTCGGCCGCGTGACCGAGCCGGCCCACGGCCTCGTGGCCGCGCGCGCGGAGCGATGGCGGTCGGTCTGGCGGCGGCAGGTATGAGAACGGGCCGCCCCCGCGCTGCTCACGCGGGGACGGCCCGTGGTCCTGGGTACCCGGAGGATCAGTCCTCGGGGAGTTCGACCGGGGCGATGTCGTCGTAGACGTCGCCCGGGCCCGGGTTGGTGGAGTCCGTGGTGCCACCGAGGTGGTGCATGACGCCCCAGACGGCGTTGAGGGCGGTCTGGACCGCGCCCTCGGCCCAGCCGGCCGTCCAGGAGATGTCGTCGCCCGCGAGGAAGATGCCGCGCTTGTCCTCGGGGAGGCGGTCCTGCATGAAGTGGGTGAACAGGCGACGCTGGTAACGGTAGTGGCCCGGGAGGTTGGCCTTGAACGCGCCCATGAAGTAGGGCTCGTCCTCCCAGGACACGGTGACCGGGTTGCCGATGATGTGCCGGCGGATGTCGACCTTCGGGTAGATCTCGCCGAGGGACTTCAGCATGACCTCCATCCGCTCGCTCGCGGACAGCGGCAGCCACTTCAGGCTGTCGTCGCACCAGGTGTACGAGAGGCAGATGACGGCGGGCTTGTCCGGGCCGTTGTCCAGCAGGTACGTGCCGCGGGTCATGCGATCGGTCAGCGTCATCGACATGACGTCGCGGCCGGTCTCCTCGTCCTTGTCCAGCCAGAACGGCCGGTCGACGGGGACGAACAGCTTGGACGACTCCATGTAGTGGGTGCGCTCGATCGCCGTCCAGTGGTCGATCGGGAACAGCGTGTCGTCGCACGCGATCTTCGACAGCAGCATCCAGGACTGGGCCGTGAAGATCGCGGCGCGGTACGTGCGGATGTCGCCGGAGGAGTCGGTGACCGTGATGCGGTTGCCGGCGGTGCGGTGCAGGCGGGTGACCGCCGGGCGCGGGGTGCCGTCGTGCAGGGAGGACAGCGAGGTGCCCTGGGCCCAGTGGACGATCTTCTCCGGCTCGCGCTCCCACAGGCGCAGCGGCAGCTGCTGCGAGCCGCCCACGATGCCGCGGTGGTGGTCGTCGGCCTCGGTGTAGACGACGCGCAGGATCTCCAGGATGGAGTTCGGGAAGTCGGTGTCCCAGCCGCCGGTGCCGAAGCCGACCTGGCCGAAGATCTCGCGCTTGCGGAAGGACTTGAAGGCCTCCGACTTGCAGAGGAAGCCGTAGAAGGTCTCGTCGTCGAGCTTCTCGACGAGCTTGGCCCAGATCTCGCGGATGCGCGGGACGTCCCGCTCGCGCATCGCGGTGTTCATGTCGGAGAAGTCGGCGCCCTCGTCGAGGCAGGCGTTCCACGCGGCGGACACGTCGCGGTAGATCTGCGGGAGGTCCGCGATCGTCTCTGCGTAGTGCGTCTCGCCCTTGAGGTCGACGACCGTCGAGGGGGTGGACTCGGCGAGCGGGTTCGGGAAGGGCTCCGTGACCAGGCCGACGAGGTCGATGTAGTGCTGCAGGGCCGTGGAGGAGGGCGGGAAGCGCATGGCGCCCATCTCGGCGGTGAGGCCCTCGGTCTCGGCGCCCTCGAAGCCGACGGTGCGCAGCCGGCCGCCGATCTGGTCGGCCTCGTAGACGACGGGCTTGAGGCCCATCTTCATCAGCTCGTACGCGGAGATGATGCCGGACAGCCCGCCACCGATGACGGCGACCTCGGTGCCGAGCTCGGTCGCCGGTATCTGGCCGAGACCCGCCGGGTGGGCGAGGAAGTCGTCGTACGCGTACGGGAAGTCCGGACCGAACATGGTGATCGGCGGCTGTCCGTCGCTGTGCGGGACGGCGGTGGTGGGCACCGTGGACGTCATGGGGGTACGTCTCCTTGCGGCAGGGCTGGGGGAGGAAGAGGGCTCAGACGAGGGAGGCGTAGAGCCCCGGTCGGCGGTCGCGCAGGTACGGGTTGCTCTCGCGCGAGGCCGACAGCAGCTCGGGGTCGGCCTCGCCGAACACCAGCTCCTCGCCGCGTCCGGCCCGGGTCCGGGTGACCCCGTCGGGGCTCGCCAGGCAGCTGAGTCCGACGAACTCGAACTCGCCTTCCGGGCCGGTGCGGTTGACGTACGCGATGTACATCTGGTTCTCGAATGCCCTTACGGGGACCAGCTGTTCGGCGACGAACTGGAACGGGTGCATCTGCGCCGTCGGTACCAGGAGGAGGTCGGTGCCGGCGAGCGCGTGCGCCCGGACGTTCTCGGGGAACTCCACGTCGTAGCAGATCATGATGCCGATGCGGAGGCCGTTCAGGTCCGCCTGGACGACGGGGGTGTCGCCGGGGGTGAAGGCGTCCTGTTCGAAGCAGCCGAAGAGGTGGGTCTTGCGGTAGTTCGCCAGCGCCGCGCCGTCGGGGCCGATGAGCTGGGCGGCGTTGTAGACCACGCCGTCCGCGCCCTCCGGGTAGCCGTACAGGACGGCGACCCCGTGGCGGCGGGCGATCTCGCCGATGGCCTGGGCGGACGGGCCGTCGGCCGGTTCGGCGAGGCCGGGGATGTCCTGGAGGTCCAGCGCGTAGCCGGTCAGGAACATCTCCGACGTCACGAGGAGCCCGGCCCCGCTCTGTGCGGCGCGCGCCGCTGCCTCGTCGAGCGCCTTGAGGTTCTCGGCGGTGTCGCCGAGAACGCCGGAGCTCTGGAGGAGGGCGGTGCGCAGCGGGGGCATGGGCTACCTCTGTGACAGGCGGGGAGGGGGTCATAAAACGGTACGTTCGCGCGTTCGACCCGGACAAGCCGTGAGCGTTGCGCTCCGCGCATCGATTCGTTGCGTGTTCCACCATCGACGCGGCGATTCGTTGCGCGGGGCCCCCTGACTCCCCTGGTGGGCCCCGTTCCGTTCCGGGGCGGCCCCTGCTATGCGCTCGCGCGGAAGGCCGGGTGGGTGGCCAGGAGGCGTAGATCGTCGAGGATGTCGGGGGTGTGGTCGGAGACGACGCGCCCGCTCCAGCCGTCGACGAGGGCCGGGACGGTCAGGGTGCCGTCGAAGTGGTGGCCGGCGGCCTCGTAGGCGAGGCGCAGGGCGGTGTACTCGGCCGCCCTGGGGTCCGTACCGAGGACGGTGGTGGTGATCGAACGGGCGAGACGCAGCTCGGTGAGGGTGCCGGTGACCCGGAGGGAGTGGGGACAGCCGACGCGGAGGTAGAGGTGGTAGCGGTGCGGTACCGGGGAGAAGCCCGCTCCGATGCGGCCGCGCGGGGCGGGCGCCGGGCCGGTGCGGGGCAGCGGTGTGCGGGGCAGGACGGTGTGTGACATGACTCTCCTGGGGTGGAGGACAACACGGCTGGGCCCCGGGCGGCGCGGTGCGCGCGCCCGGTCCGGGTCACTCGTCTCCGACGGGTCAGCCGTGCGGGCCGAATGCGCTGCACACCCGCAGGAGGTCGATGTGCAGGCGCCGGGTGAGCCACCGGTGCCGGAGGGTTCGGGCCCGCGTGTCCGTGTCCCTGTCCACGTCCGCCGTCCGGTCCGTGTCCACCGCCGCCCACCTCCGTCCCTGTCCTCGGAAGCCGCCGTCCGGTGCTGGTTAGGCTTCCGGTGGCGGGCGTTGTCCGTCATGGCCGTCCCCCGCAGTTTCGTGGCGGCGCCGGGGGCCGTCAAGAAGGCGGTCACGACCCGGACGCCGTCGTCTTACGGAAGGAGTCCCGCACCCATGTCCCCCGAGAGCGGCACGTTGTGCGGCAGTGAAGTGCTCGACAATCCGGTCTGGGCCGCGCTGACCGGGCCGCACCGCGCGTTCGCCGAGTTCGCGCCCGCGGGTCTGGCGGCCCGCTACACGCTGGACACCTCACCGTTCGCGGCGCTCGCCGATCCGCGGGACCCGGCGGCGTGGGCGGATCTGGCCGCGCTGGTCGGTCCCGGGCAGGAGGTCTGGGTGACCGGGCTGCTGACACCGCCGTCGGGGTGGGAGACGCTGGTGAACGTTCCGGGTGTGCAGTTGGACGGCCGGGCGGTACGGGCCGGGGCCGAACCGGAGGCGGTACCGCTGGGGTCCGGCGACGTGCCGGAGATGCTGGAGCTGGTGGGGCTGACCCGACCCGGACCGTTCCTGGACCGGACGGTGGAGCTGGGCACATACCTCGGGATCCGCCACGAGGGCCGGCTGGTCGCGATGGCCGGGGAGCGGATGCGGCCGACGGGCTGGTCGGAGATCAGCGCGGTGTGCACCCACCCGGACCATCGGGGGCGGGGGCTGGCGGGCCGGCTGATACGGGCGGTGGTGGCGGAGGTCCGTGAGCGCGGGGAGAGCCCGTTCCTGCACGCGGCTGCGGCCAACACGGAGGCGGTGCGACTCTACGAGTCGATGGGCTTCACCCTGCGCCGCAGCCCCCTCTTCCTGGGCGTCCGCACCCCGCAGGCCTGACCCCGCAGACCCGACCCCGGGGGCCGAAGGCCTGACCACGGGGCCGCGAGCGGGGCGGGGGGTGTTACGCCGGGGCGCCCGAGGTGAAGCGGCGCAGGAGCGGGGAGAGGACCAGCACGGACTTGGTGCGTTCCACGAAGGGCTCGCCGGCGATGCGTTCCAGGACCCGCTCGAAGTGGCGCATGTCGGAGGCGAAGACCTGGACGAGGGCGTCCGCGTCGCCGGTGACGGTCGACGCGGACACCACCTCGGGGTATCGCTCCAGTCCTCGCCGGATGTCGTCCGGCGAGGTGTTGTGCCGACAGTAGATCTCGATGAAGCCCTCGGTCTCCCAGCCCATCGCGGCCGGGTCCACGCGGACGGTGAAGCCGGTGATGGCGCCTTCGGCGCGCAGCCGGTCCACGCGCCTCTTGACCGCGGGCGCGGAGAGCCCGACCTCGGAGCCGATGTCCGCGTAGGAGCGGCGGGCGTCCTCGGCGAGGGCGTGCACGATGCGTTCGTCGAGATCGTTCAGTCGCACGGGGGGTGAATCACTTCTGTTCAGCGGCCTCCGCGGCCGGGGCGGCCAGGACGGCCGCGGTGGCCAGGCTGGAGCGGCGCATGCCGTAGAAGAAGTAGATCACGAGCCCGACGACCATCCAGCCACCGAAGACCAGCCAGGTGATTCCCGGGAGCTCGGTCATCAGGTAGGCGCAGAGCAGGAAGCCCACGATCGGGGTGACCGGGAAGAGCGCGACCTTGAAGGTGCGGTTCATCTCCGGGCGGGTCTGGCGCAGGATGATGACGGCCACGTTGACCAGGGCGAACGCGAAGAGCGTGCCGATGCTGGTGGCGTTCGCCAGCTCGCCCAGCGGGATGAAGGCGGCGAGCAGTCCGCAGAAGAGGCAGACGATGATCGTGTTGACGCGGGGGGTGCCGGACTTCGGGTCGACCTTGGCGAAGGCCTTGGGCATCAGGCCGTCGCGGGACATGGCGAAGAGGATGCGGGTCTGGCCGTAGAGGACGGCGAAGACGACGCTGGCGATGGCGACGACGGCGCCCGCGGCGAGGATGACGCTCCAGAAGGAGTGTCCGGTGACGTCCTCCATGATCTGGGCCAGGGCGGCCTCGCTGCCCTCGAACTCCTGCCACGGCATGGCGCCGACGGCGACCAGGGCGACGAGGCAGTAGATCGCGGTGACGATGGCGAGCGACAGCATGATCGCGCGCGGCAGGTCCTTCTTCGGGTTCTTGGCTTCCTCACCGGCGGTGGAGGCGGCGTCGAAGCCGATGTACGAGAAGAACAGCATGGAGGCGGCGGTGCTGATCGCGGTGACGCCGAGCGGGGCCAGCGGGGTGTAGTTGCCGGCCTTGATGCCCATGAAGCCGATGACGCAGAAAAGGACCAGCGTCACGATCTTGACCGCGACCATGATCGAGTTGATCCGGGCGCTCTCCTTCGCCCCGCGGAGCAGGAAGACCATGCAGAGCAGGACCACGACCAGGGCCGGCATGTTGATGTAGCCACCCTCGCCCAGCGGGGCGGAGAAGCCCTCGGGGATGGTGATGCCGAGGGTGCCGTCGAGCAGCTCGTTGAGGTACTGGCCCCAGCCGACGGCCACGGCCGCGACGGAGACGCCGTACTCCAGGACGAGGCACCAGCCGCAGATCCAGGCTATGAGCTCGCCCATGGTGGCGTAGGCGTAGGAGTACGAGGAGCCGGAGACGGGGATGGAGCCCGCGAGCTCGGCGTAGGAGAGCGCCGAGAACAGTGCGGTCA
The DNA here is from genome assembly GCF_043201215.1 of Streptomyces sp. NPDC048331. NCBI lineage: Bacteria > Bacillati > Actinomycetota > Actinomycetes > Kitasatosporales > Streptomycetaceae > Streptomyces > Streptomyces sp. NPDC048331. The sequence continues at coordinate 11,986 of NZ_JBICYT010000008.1, forward strand.
GGCCCGCGAGGATGAAGGCGATGAAGACGGCCGGGCCGGCGATCGGGGTGGCTTCGCCGAGGACGACGAAGATGCCGGTGCCCAGGGTCGCGCCGATGCTGATCATGGTCAGCTGCCACATCGTGAGCGAACGCTTCAGCGCGCCGCCCTCACCCTGGCCGCCCTCGGAGACCAACTGCTCCACCGGCTTGCGGCGGAGCAGCGGGTTGACGGGCCTGCGGGCCTCGGAGGCGAGCGGTGGCGCCTGGCCGTGGTCGAGCACGAGGGGACTCCTTGTCACTGCGGATCGGGGAGGTCAGGGGAGGCGTCGACCGCGACGATCCGGAGCAGGGCAGGGCCCGTCGTAAGAAGGGTCTGCTCATGGGGGACCGCCGAGCAGGCGATCCGCGCCACTCCACGTACAGCGAGTGAGCCTACGAGCTGAGTGATACCGCCCGTAATGCACCATCCTTGCACATTGACGCACGATCGTTGCGCGGATCGGTCACGGACAGTCGTTTGTTGCGTAGGGATGATCGATCGCTGCGCAAGCCGTCGCGGACCCCTTTTCTTGACACTTCGTCAGATCTGCCGCAGCGTGCCGCCATGGATCTGGACGTGGCCTCCGTCCCCGGGCCGCCACCCGCCCCCGCGGCACGCGGCGCCCGCGACGCGCAGGCCGCCCCGACGGCATTGGTGCCCCCCACGGCGGTGGAACCGGGTCCGAGCGGGGTACGGGTGAACGCGGCGGCACCGGGGGTGGTGGGGACCCCGCGGGTCGCCGCGCCACCTACCACCGAGGGGCGGCGACGCGACGCGGAGCACGCCCCTCCGGGCCGGGTCACCGAGACCGCGGACATCCCGGCCGCCCGGTACCCCCCGGCCGCACCGTCGGCCTCGTCCGCCAGTGGGCAGACGCTCATGGTGGACGGCGGGGGCGGCGCGCACTTCCCGTACCCGACGATCGGAGGCGACCAGTGATACCACCGGGACCAGCGGGGGCGGCAGGACCAGGACTGCCGGCGGAACGCATGGTGGGGCTGCAACGCCACCCCGACGAGCCGGCGCCCTGGCAGGACGCCCTGCCCTTCCTGCGCGGGGTCGCCTGGCTGGACCGGGGACGGCCGGTCCGCGCCGATCCGGCCGACACCATGCGGCTGCCCTGGGACACCGGTGAGCGCTCCACCCTGCCCATCGGCGTCCGGCTGGAGTTCACCACCGAGACCGCGCGGGCGGTGGAGGTGCGCTACCGGGCGACCGTGCCCGGACCCACCGACGCGCTGCGCGACCTCGCACACGGCTTCGCGCTGTGGGACCGGCACGGCGTGGTCACCGAGGTGTTCACCGAACCCGCCGCGGAAGCCGTCGTACGGATCGGCCTGGGCGGCGGCACCGGCCCCTTCACCCTCCACCCGCCCGAGACCCAGTCCCCGCTGATCCTCGGGCTGCGCGGGATCGGCGGCACGCTCGCGCCGGCGCCGCTCAAACCGCGCTGGGTGGTGCACGGCGACTCCATCACCGAGGGCTGGTGGTCCACCCGCCCCGCGCACGGCTGGCCCGCCGTCACCGGCCGGGCGCTCGACTGGGACACCGTCAACCTCGGCTACGCGGGGGCCGCGCGCGGTGAACTGACCACCGCCGAACAGCTCGCGGGCCTGCCCGCCGACGTGCTCACCCTCGCGTTCGGCACCAACTGCTGGTCCCGGGTGCCCTTTTCGGCTCCCCTGCTGTACGAGACCACGCGCGCGTTCCTCGAACTGGTCCGCCAGGGACACCCGCGGACCCCGATGCTGCTGGTCTCCCCCGTCCTGCGGCCCGACGCCGAGCGCACCCCGAACAAACTCGGCGCCACCCTCGGCGCCCTGCGTGACGCGATGGAGCGGGCCACCCGGGACCGGATCGCCGCCGGCGACGACCGGTTGGCGGTGCTCCCGGGCCGCGACCTGCTCGGTCCCGAGCATCTGGCGGACGGGCTGCACCCCAACGACAGCGGACATCAGGTTCTCGGCCTCGCTGTGGCCACGGCTCTGCGGCGCACCGGGTTCGGCGTGGGGTGAGTGAAACAGCCCACAGCGGACGAGGTGAACAGATCTCTCCCATCGGAGCGTGTCCTGAGCACAGTTGGCGCCACCACGGTGGCGGACACCGGACACCACACGTGGGAGAGATCAGATGGGCATCAAGCGCGGAACCACCCTGGCCGCGGCCGCGATCGTCGTCGTCCTCGCGGCGACGGCCTGCGGCCCCACGGACGACAAGGCCGCGGACACGACCAAGCCGGTCGGGGCCGCCGCAGCGGCGCAGGACTCGGGGAAGGCACCGGCCGCCGCCGACGGCGCGTACGGATCCGACGGCGCCTACGGGTCCGGCGCGGCGCCGGGAACCGACGCGGCCGCACCCGCCTCGGAGGCCAAGCCGGCCGGGCAGTTGGCGGTCGCCTCCAACGACAAGGTCGGGCCGGTCCTGACCGACAGCGCGGGGTTCAGCCTCTACCGGTTCGACAAGGACACCGCCAAGCCGCCGAAGTCCAACTGCGACGGGGACTGCGAGAAGACCTGGCCGGTGGTCGCCGCCGGTGATGTCACCGCCGCCGCCGGCATGGACCCGGCGCTGCTCGGCGAGGTCGTACGCACCGACGGCACCAAGCAGCTGACGGTGGGCGGCTGGCCCGCGTACCGCTACAGCAAGGACACCAAGGCGGGCGACGTCAACGGCCAGGGCGTCGGCGGGGTGTGGTTCGCCCTCGCGGCGGACGGCAAGAAGGCGGCGAAGGCGGCGCCGACCGAGGCCGCACCGCCCGCCGAGGCGGCGCCCCCCGCCGCCGGCGGCGCCGCCGAGGCCGACGGGAAGCTGTCGGTGGCCAAGGACCCGAAGCTGGGCGATCACATCGTCGACGGCAAGGGCATGACGGTCTACCGGTTCAAGCCGGACACCCAGTGGCCGATGACCTCCAAGTGCGTGGGCGACTGCCTGGCCAAGTGGCCGGCCGTCGCGCCGCTGGAGAAGGCCAAGGACAAGGGGATCGTCGAGAAGAACTACACGGTGCTCAACCGCCCGGACGGCCAGAAGCAGCAGAGCGTCGACTGCTGGCCCGTCTACACCTTCACCGGTGACAAGAAGCCCGGCGACGTCAACGGCCAGGGCGTGGGCGGCACCTGGTACGCCGTCTCCCCGGACGGCAAGCTCATCACCGTCCAGTAGCCGGCGCCCCTCCTCACCGGCCCCTTCCTCCCCCCACCCCGTTCGCGCGGCCCTCGCCCACCTCCCCCCTGGGCGGGGGCCGCGCCCTTTCCCGTTCCGCCCCCGCCAAGTCCTCCCTAGACTCGGCCCCATGCTGCGCGTACTGGCCGTCGACGACGAGAAGCCGCTCCTGGAGGAACTCCTCTACCTGCTGCGCTCGGACCCCCGGGTGCGCCGTGCGGAGGGTGCCTCGGACGCCACCGAGGCCCTGCGCCGGATCACCCGGGCACTGGAGTCCGGCCCGGACGGGGCCGACGCCATCGACGTGGTGTTCCTGGACATCCACATGGCCGGGCTGACCGGGCTGGACATCGCCCGGCTGCTGGCCGGGTTCGCGCGGCCCCCGCTGATCGTGTTCGTCACCGCCCACGAGGGTTTCGCCGTACAGGCCTTCGACCTGAAGGCCGTGGACTACGTACTCAAGCCCGTCCGCCCGGAGCGGCTGGCCGAGGCCGTCCGACGGGCCTGCGAGCAGCTCGGCCGCTCCGAGGAGGGACCGGCGTCCGCGGCCGCCGCCGGCATGGTGACAGCCGACGCCCCCGGGGTGGGCGGCCCGTCCGTGCCCGCGCCCCGCCGCCCGGTCGCCGAGGTCACCGTCACCGACCGCGCCCCGGACCAGATCGCCGTCGAACTGGGCGGGGTCACCCGCTTCGTGCCCATCGCGGACATCTCCTACGTGGAGGCGCAGGGCGACTACGCCCGCCTGCACACCGACGAGGGCAGCCACCTGGTCCGGATCCCGGTGTCCACGCTGGAGGAGCGCTGGGCGGCGCGCGGGTTCGTCCGGATCCACCGCCGTCATCTGGTGGCGCTGGCCCGGATCGACGAGCTCCGCCTGGAGGCCGGCACCACCAGCGTCCGGGTGGGGACCGCGGAGCTCCAGGTGAGTCGAAGGCACGCGCGGGAGCTGCGGGACCTGCTGATGCGGCAGGCGACCGGCTGAACCGGCCGTACCCAGGCGACTCGGGCCGTTCACCCCTGACCGTCCGGCGCTCGGGGGCGCCGTTCGTCGCGCCGGAAGGGGCGTACGGCGATCCGTCGGAACCGTCGGCCGCACCGCCACGGCGATCGGCCCTCGTCGCCGTCGCCCCTCTCGTATCGTGGATCTCCCGGCGCGGGAGGAGCCAGATGTCCGAGATCCAGGCGCTGGTCGACGCCCTGAGCGGGCTGCCCCGGGCCCGGCCTGCCGGGCCCGCCGAGGCCGAGGTGCTGCTGGCCCGGCTGCGCAGCGCGGCCGCCCGCTGGGCCGACATCCTGTACGAGGCCCGCGAGGGGGTCCGCGAGCAGGTGCCGCCGCGCGCGGAGGCGGCACTGACGCTGGCGTTCCGGCGTGCCGAGGAGTCGTACGTGGAGCTGGAGATCGCCCTGCGCGACTGCGCGGAGCACCGCGACCCGGCCCGCTGACGGGGTGGTCCGGCCGGGCGGGTCCGCCGGCTCCGGTGGGACCGAATCGTGCCTGTCGCCCGGTCAGGGGCGTGCGTAGACTCCGGACACCCCTCCCCTGCCGAAGGACCGCCCGGTGAACCAGACGTACGCGCTGACCGCGGTCGCCGTCGTCGTCCTGGTGACGATCCTGGTCGGGGCGCTGGGCCTGCGGATGTCGCGGACCACGTCCGACTTCTACGTCGCCTCGCGCACGGTGGGACCCCGCCTGAACGCGGCCGCCATCAGCGGCGAATACCTGTCCGCGGCGTCCTTCCTCGGGGTGGCCGGGCTGGTGCTGCTCCAGGGGCCCGAGATGCTCTGGTACCCGGTGGGCTACACCGCCGGGTACGTGGTGCTGCTCGTGCTGGTGGCGGCCCCGCTGCGCCGCTCCGGCGCCTACACGCTGCCCGACTTCGCACAGGCGCGACTGGAGTCGCTGGTGGTGCGCCGGATCGCGGTGCTGTTCGTGGTCGGGGTCGGGTGGCTGTACCTGCTGCCGCAGTTGCAAGGAGCCGGGCTCACCCTGGAGATCCTGACCGGGGCCCCGCATTGGGTCGGCGGGCTGGTCGTCGCGTTCGTGGTGACGGTGGCGGTGGCGTGCGGCGGGATGCGTTCGGTCACCTTCGTGCAGGCCTTCCAGTACTGGCTGAAGCTCACGGCCCTGCTGGTGCCGGCCTTCTTCCTGCTCGCGGCCTGGGTCGGGGACGGCGCGCCGCGGGCCACCTTCGACGCTCCGGCCGTCTTCCGCGAGCACACCGCGGTGACGGTCGCGCAGGACGTGCGGCTCTCGGTGGCCGATCCGCTGACGGTGACGGTGACCGGGCAGGTGGACGGGCAGGGCTACGTGTCCGCGCCGCTGACCCTGACCGCCGGTGAGCACGTCGTACGGGCCCACGCGCGACTGGAGTTCGCCCCGGACACGCCGGTTCCGCACACCCCGGCCGAGACGCGGCCCGGGGTGTCCACCTGGACGGCGGCGACCTCCGGCGGGCTGAGCGAGTACCGGCTGTACGCCACGTACGGGCTGATCCTGGCGACCTTCCTCGGCACGATGGGCCTGCCGCACGTCGCGGTGCGCTTCTACACCAGCCCCGACGGGCGGACGGCGCGACGCACCACGCTGGTCGTGCTCGCGCTGGTCGGCGCCTTCTATCTGCTGCCGCCTGTGTACGGGGCGCTGGGCCGGATCTACACCCCTGAGCTCGCCCTGACCGGTGACGCGGACGCGGCGGTGCTGGTGCTGCCCGGCCGGATGCTCGGCGGGGTGCTGGGCGAGCTGCTGGGCGCGCTGCTGGCCGGGGGTGCCTTCGCGGCGTTCCTGTCGACGGCCTCGGGGCTGACCATGGCGGTGGCGGGGGTGCTGCACCAGGACGTGCTGCCGGCGCGCGGGATACGCAGTTTCCGCTCGGCGGCGATCGTGGCCATCCTGGTGCCGCTGGCCGGGAGCGTGGCGGCGACGGAGGTGCCGGTGGCGGACGCGGTGGGCCTGGCGTTCGCCGTGTCGGCGTCCTCGTTCTGTCCGCTGCTGGTGCTGGGCATCTGGTGGCGCGGGCTGACCCCGCCTGGTGCGGTGGCCGGGCTGGTCACCGGCGGCGGGGCGGCGCTGGGCGCGGTGCTGGCGACCCGGGTCGAGCTGGCGCCGCCGGGCTGGACGCACACCCTGCTGGCGTGGCCGGCGGCGTGGTCGGTGCCGCTCGGGTTCCTGACGATGGTGGCGGTGTCGCTGGCGACGCGGTCGCGGATACCGGCGGGGACGGCGGCCACCTTGGCCCGGCTGCACCTGCCGGAGGTCGTGGCCGGTGAGCGGGCGGGAGGGGTGCGGTGATCGGGGTGGCACCGGCGGTCGTGGCCGTGCCGGCGGTGGCCGCCGCGATGCTGCTGCTGGGCGTGGGCTGGGTGGCGGGGCGCCGGCACGCCCGGCACGGGGAGCGGGCGGCCGGCCTGGACCTGGGGACCCCGGTGGAGCGGGCCACCTTCCACACCCTGCACACGGCTTCGCTGGCCGCTCCCCCGCTGCGTGCCGGGCTGACCGAGGACGCCGCCCGCAAGGCGGCCCGGCGGCTGCGGTCGCTGCTGGGCACGGAGGCGCTGTGCCTGACCGACCGGGAGTCGGTGCTGGCCTGGGACGGCCCGGGCGCCGACCACCATCAGCGGCGGGCGATGGCCCGGGTGGCGGTGATGCTGGCGTCGGGGCGCAGTCAGAGCGTGCGGACCGAGTGCCAGCGGCCGGAGTGTCCGCTGAAGTGGGCGGTGGTGGCCCCGCTCACCGGCGAGGACGGGGTGCTGGGCGCGCTGGTGGCGTACGGCTCACGGGAGTCCGCGGTGCTGGTGCGGGCCGCGACGGAGGTCGCGCGGTGGGTGTCGGTGCAGCTGGAGCTGTCCGAGTTGGACCGGTCGCGGACCCGGCTGATGGAGGCGGAGATCAAGGCGCTGCGCGCGCAGATCTCCCCGCATTTCATCTTCAACTCGTTGGCCGCGATCGCCTCGTTCGTCCGGACCGATCCGGAACGGGCCCGGGAACTGCTGCTGGAGTTCGCGGACTTCACCCGATACTCGTTCCGTCGGCACGGTGATTTCACCACGCTCGCGGACGAGTTGCGCTCCGTGCAGCAGTATCTGGCGCTGGCCGGCGCCCGGTTCGGCGACCGTCTGAAGGTGACCCTGCAGGTGGCACCTGAGGTGCTGCCGGTGGCGTTGCCCTTCCTGTGCCTGCAGCCCTTGGTGGAGAACGCCGTCAAGCACGGGCTGGAGGACTCCACGGAGGATTGTCGGATCGCGATCACGGCGCGGGACGCGGGCGCGGAGGCGGTGATCACGGTGGAGGACAACGGGGTCGGGATGGATCCGGCGCTGCTGCGCCGGATCCTGGCCGGGGAGCACGGGGGATCCTCCGGGATCGGGCTGCCGAACGTCGACGAGCGGATCCGGCAGGTGTACGGGGACGCGTACGGTCCGGTGATGGAGACGGGCGTCGGGGCCGGCATGAAGGTCACCTTGCGCATTCCCAAGTACCACGTGGGCGTGCACAGTTCGCCGTCGAGGCAGCGCCCTCCCCGACCTTGAGGGCCGGCCGGGACCGGATACGCCGGTGGCCCCGGACCGTCCACGAGGGGACGGTCCGGGGCCACGGGACGGAAGCGACCGGACGGGCTAGCTCCAGCTGGCGTGCAGCGGCTTGCCCTCGGCGTAACCGGCGGCGGACTGGATGCCGACCACGGCCTTCTCCTCGAACTCCGCGAGGGAGCCGGCACCGGCGTAGGTGCACGAGGAGCGGACGCCCGCGATGATCGAGTCGATCAGGTCCTCGACGCCCGGGCGGGCCGGGTCGAGGAACATGCGCGAGGTGGAGATGCCCTCCTCGAACAGGCCCTTGCGGGCGCGGTCGTAGGCCGACTCCTCGCTCGTACGGTTCTGCACCGCGCGGGCGGAGGCCATGCCGAAGGACTCCTTGTAGAGGCGCCCGTCGGCGGACTGCTGGAGGTCGCCCGGGGACTCGTAGGTACCGGCGAACCAGGAACCGATCATCACGTTGGACGCGCCGGCGGCCAGCGCCATCGCGACGTCGCGCGGGTGACGGACGCCGCCGTCGGCCCAGACGTGCTTGCCGTACTTCTTCGCCTCGGCCGCGCACTCCAGCACCGCGGAGAACTGCGGGCGCCCCACGCCGGTCATCATGCGGGTGGTGCACATGGCGCCGGGGCCCACACCGACCTTGATGATGTCCGCGCCGGCGTCGATGAGGTCCTTGACGCCCTCGGCGGCGACGATGTTGCCGGCCACGATCGGGACCTGCGGGTCCAGGGCGCGGATGGCCTTGATCGCGTTGATCATCGACTCCTGGTGGCCGTGCGCCGTGTCGATGACGAGCGTGTCCACGCCCGCGTCGAGCAGCTGCTTGGCCTTGGCCACGAAGTCACCGTTGATGCCGACGGCGGCCGCGATGCGCAGCTTGCCGTTGGCATCGGTGGCCGGGGTGTAGAGCGTCGCGCGCAGGGCGCCCTTGCGGGTGAGGATGCCGACGAGCTTGCCGTCCTTGTCGACGGCCGGGGCCAGCTTGCGGTGGCCGGCGTCGAGCTGGTTGAAGGCCTCGCGGGGGTCCATGTCGGCGTCGATGAGCAGCAGCTCCTTCGACATGACCTCGGAGATCTGGGTGAAGCGGTCGACACCGGTCAGGTCGTGCTCGGTGACGACGCCGACCGGGCGGCCCTCGGCGTCGACGACGACACCGGCGCCGTGGGCGCGCTTGGGCAGCAGGGACAGGGCGTCGGCGACCGTCTGGGTGGGCGCCAGGGTGATCGGGGTGTCGAGCACGAGGTGGCGGGTCTTCACCCAGGAGATGACGTCGGTGACGACCTCGATCGGGATGTCCTGCGGGATGACCACGATGCCGCCGCGGCGGGCGACCGTCTCGGCCATCCGGCGACCCGCGATGGCGGTCATGTTGGCCACGACGAGGGGAATGGTGGTGCCGGTACCGTCGGGCGAGGACAGGTCGACACCCTGACGGGAACCGACCGCGGAACGGCTCGGCACCATGAACACATCGTCGTACGTCAGGTCGTACGGCGGCTTCAGGTCATTGAGAAAACGCACGTGCTGAACATCCCAGTCGATCGAAGGATCCGTCTACGCCCCGACAGGACAGCCGGGGAAACGCACGTACTTCATTCTCCCACGACCTGGCGTTCACGCCTTCCGGGCTGATCGTCCAGGACATACCGGGCCGGGTGGTCCTTTCCTACGGGACCTTGGTCCCGACGGGCCGTGTCCGACGGTGGACGGGGCCGTGGCGCCGGGCCAGCGGGAGCACCGATCCGCCGTGCCGGACGGCCGTGAACTCGGCGGCGATGGCCAACGCGGTCTCCTCGGGGGTGGCGCCGCCGAGGTCGAGTCCGATGGGTGAGTGCAGGCGGGCCAGGGCGGCGTCGGTGACGCCCTCGGCCCGCAACCGTCTCTCGCGTTCGGCGTGGGTGCGCCGCGATCCCATGGCGCCCACGTAGCCCAGGGGCAGCCGCAGGGCGAGTTCCAGCAGCGGTATGTCGAATTTGGCGTCGTGGGTGAGGACGCAGACCGCGGTACGGGAGTCCAGGCGGCCCGCGGCCCGTTCGGCAGCCAGGTGGCGGTGCGGCCAGTCGACGATCACCTCGTCGGCGTCGGGGAAGCGGTCCGGGGTCGCGAAGACGGGCCGGGCGTCGCACACGGTGACCCGGTGGCCGAGGAAGGCCCCGATCCGGGCGAGGGCCGCGGCGAAGTCGATGGCCCCGTAGACCAGCAGCCGGGGCGGCTCGGCGGCCGATTCCACGAGCAGGGTCAGGGGCGCTCCGCAGAGTCCGCCGGCGGTGCCCAGCTCGGCGGTGCCGGTGCGTCCGGCCAGCAGCAGCGCCCGTACCTGCCGGGCGGCGGCCCGGTCCAGGTCGGGGCCGCCGGCGAGCCCGCCCTCGTAGGAGCCGTCGGCGTGCACGGCGAGCGCCCGACCCAGCTGGGGCGGTGGTCCGGAGACCACCCGGGCGAGCGCGGCCCGGGTGCCCCCGGCGGCGGCGTCGAGCACCGATCCGAGCACGGGCCGGACCGGGTCGAGCCCGCGCACCGGGGTGACCAGGACGTCGAGGACCCCGCCGCAGGTCAGGCCCACGGCGAAGGCGTCGTCGTCGCTGTAGCCGAAGCGGTGCAGGCCGCCCTCGCCGGAGGCGATGGCATCGAGGCACAGCTCGTGCACGGCGGATTCCACGCAGCCTCCGGAGATGGAGCCGAGCGCGGTGCCCTGGTCGTCGACGGCGAGGGAGGCCCCCGGGCCGCGGGGAGCGCTCCCACTGACGGCGACGACGGTGGCCAGCGCGAATTCCCGCTGGGCGGCGCACCACGCGCGTAGCTGCTCGGCGATGTCGAGCATCAGCGGATGTATTCGCGACGCGGGGTCTGTCCGGGCAGGTACGGGCGCGGCGGCAGGACGGCCGGGGTCGCCGGCCGGGCCGTGGTTTGCCGGGGCGGTGCGACGGTGGCGGCGGCCGACCGGGTGGGGCCGGGGTATCCGTCGGGCAGCCGCGGGCGCGCGCCGAGCAGTTTCGCGGCGTGGGCGACGCTGGCGAGGGTGGCGTGGTGGTGCCAGCCGCGGAAGGAGCGGCCCTCGAAGTCCCGGATGCCCACGGGTTCGCAGGTCTCGGCGAAGTCGAGGGAGACGCGGTCGGTGAGCTTGGCGAGCAGGAACAGCTGGGCGAGCGGCCGGTCTCCGATGTTCGTGATCCAGAACTCGGAGGGCAGCAGGGCGGCTTCGGTCCAGGCTCCGACCAGCAGCAGCGGGGTGGGCGGCGCGGGCACGGGGCGGTCCTCGCAGGGGGTGGCGAAGATCGAGGCCGAGGTCAGCAGGGTCACCGCGCCCTCGGCACGGCCGTGGCGGGTCCACTCGACGACGCGGCGCTGGGAGCGCAGGGAGTCGATGAGCTCGCGGGCGGGCGCGGTGTGCGGCCCGGGTTTGTGGCGGCCGGCGCCGCCGAAGGAGACGGGCAGCGAGCCGTCGACCTTGAAGACGAAGGGGATGTCTTGGAGGGCGAAGGACTCGATGCTCTGCGGGAGATCGCCGTTGGCGACCTCCATCACCACGGGCCGGCGCTGGAGTTGCCAGTGGGCGGCCATCCGCTGTACGGCGTGTACGGCGTCCTGGGCGGGGGTGAGGGAGCGTGCCGTGTCGGGGATGCCGGCCCGGCGGCGGCGCAGGAGTTCGCTGGTCCAGGGACCGGGGAGGGTGAGGGTCCACTCGACCGGGAAGCTGGCCTCGCTGGAGGCGAGCCAGATCCCGCTCGCCTGCTGACAGTTGGCGGTGCGGCCGAGCTGGGGGACGAACTGCCGGCCGACGCCGACGGAGCGGTCGCCTGCCTTCTCTATGACCATGGGCTGGAGCACCCAGGCCAGGGGGCGCTGCGCGGTGCGTTCGAGGTGCTGGGCGAGGGAGCGGCGGACCGGGGTCCAGTCCCACGGGGACTTGCTGATGAACTGCTGGAGGCTCTGCTCGACGGAACTGGCCCCTGTTCCGGCGATGTTACGAATTGTTTTCTTCCCGGTGGTCCGCACCAGGCCGTTCAGATAAACGCGGGCCCAGTTTCGCTGGTCCCGCCGGGGTAATGATTCGAAGAGAAGAGAGATCAGGACGTCGATCAATTCGGAGAATTCCGTCGTGGAATCCTCCGGCAGGACTACGCGAGCCATCTGGGCCTCCCCCGCGACCAGCTAGATCCAATACCCTACTTGACCGCATAGAACGGCCGTAGGCCCCGGCGGCTACTTCCTGAGGTCGCTGGCAGTTTCGAGCCGCTCTTCCTCTACCACGAGGGGGATGGGGATCTGGTTCGCCGCATAGTAGATCGCGATCAGGAAGTGGGCGACAAGTGTGAGTGGTGCGGAGTAGAAGGCCAACAGGACGGTGAGGGGGTACGCGATGGCACCGAGGCCGAAGCGCACTCGTGTGGCGCGTGCGCCTTCCTTGTCGACCTGCTCGTGGAAGAGGTGGCCGACCCGGGTGACGTACCACCAGAAGGCGAGGAAGGCCAGGGCGTAGGCCACGGTGACGCCGCTGTAGAGGACCGCGGCCGCGTTGGCGGACCCGCCTTCCTCCATGAGGTGCTCGGCGAGGACGTTGGTGGTGTACGGGACCACCGACACCACCATCAGCACCAGGAGATTCAGGAACAGCAGGGGGCGGTCCACCCGCCTGAGGTGACTGAAGATGGTGTGGTGGTTCACCCACATCACGCCGATGATGAGGAAACTCACGACGTAGGCGGCGTAATGGGGCCATTGTTCCCGGACTCCGTGCCAGAAGTCCGAGCCGGTTTCTTCCGGAACCTTTAATTCCAGAACCAGGATCGTGATGATGACGGCGAATACACCGTCACTGAATGCCTCGATCCGCCCGGTTTCGCTTTCCATTGCCTCCCCTTTGCCATTCCCTGCATATATGCAGGACGCGCGCGGTATGCCACACATACGGGGAGGGCGCTGCGGCGCCCTCCCCGCACACGCTACCCAGATTCCGGCCGTCAGCTGCCGAATCCGGCGGTCTGGCGCCAGATTCGGCCATCGCGGACGACAAGTGTCCCGAACGCGTGCTCAGGTTCGCCGTTCAGACTCATGATCGCCCGGTAGAAGATGGTGTCGCCGGTCTCGATGTACTCCTGGAGTTCGACGAGCGTGGGCTTCACCGTGAGATAGCCGGTGAACGTCTCGCGAACCGCTTCGATCCCGACCGAGGCCCCCTCGAAGCGGAGCAGCACGGCGTCGTCGGTGTAGTTCTTCATCACCGCCTCGATGTCCAGGGCGGCCAGCGCCTCCATCTGGCGGACGAACACCGGGTGCAGCTTGGAGATGTCGTACTTGGCCATGTCGACTCCGTTTCAACTGGGAGAGGTGCCCACGATGGGTGCCGTTTCGGGTGTTGTCGCAGGTGAGACACAGGATTGGGCGCTGCCGGCGAAGGGCAGCCGGACAACCATCCGGGTCTCACCGGGACGCGAGCGGGCGACGATCGACCCGTGGTGGCGCTGGGTCACGATGCGGTAGCTGAGGTGCAGCCCCAGACCGGTGCCCTTGCCCACATCCTTGGTGGTGTAGAAGGGTTCGAAGATCCGCGGGAGGGATTCCGCCGGGATGCCCCGGCCGGTGTCGGCGATCTCCACGACCATGCAGACGCCCTCGGCCCGGGCGCGCAGGGTCAGTACGCCGGCGCCCTCCATGGCCTCGACCGCGTTGTCGACCAGGTTGGTCCACACCTGATTCAACTCGCCCGGATAGCCCGTCAGTTCGGGCAGGTCGGACTCGTACTCACGCACGATGCTGATCCCGGCGAGCTGGGCACGCAGGACGACCAGCGTGTTCTCCAGTCCGTCGGTCACCGGGAAGCGTTGTTCGGGCGCCCGGTCGAGGTTGGCGTAATCCCGGGTGGCGGAGACGAGCTGGGAGATCCTGGGACCCGCGGCCCGCAGCTCCGCCGCGAGCGAGCGGATCTCCAGGAGTGCCGCCAGGTGGTCCAGGGCCGGGGCGAGGGCCCGGTCCCCGACGCCCTCCAGCCGCTCCCGCAGCCAGGCCAGATCCAGTCCGAGGTCCGCGACCCCGGAGCCGAGCAGGCCGGGCCGTTCGGTGCCCGCCTCCTCGGCCCAGTCGGCGATCTCCTCCTCGGCGTCGGCCTGCGCGAACGGGTCGGTGGCCACCGGCGGCGGCAGCTCGTCCAGTTCGTCGGCGAGCCGGTCGAGGAGCGAGCGCTCCGCGCCCGAGGCGGCCGCGCCCCAGGCCTGGGCGGTGCGGGTGAGCCTCTCCAGGGCGGGGGCCAGTTCCTGCGCGGCCCGGGCCACCGCCGCCGCCGGGTTGTTCAGCTCGTGGGCGAGCCCGGCGGCCAGGGTGCCGAGCGCCTCGACGGTGGCCCGCTTGCGGGCCTGCACCTCGGAGGACTTGATGCGCCAGGCCAGTACGGGGATCAGTACGGCGGCCACCCCGTGGCAGCGGGTCAGCATCTCGAAGAAGACCGGCTTCGAGTAGGCCACCACCGTGGTGGACGGGCCGCTGGCGGCCGCGGTGGCCACGTAGGAGCCGTCGGTCAGCAGGGGCAGTTCGCCGGTGAACCGGTGGGCGGCGGACGGCTTGCCGTCGTGCTCCTCGGCGGCGGCGCTCTCCTCCTCGGTGGAGTGCCGGGTGAGCACCTCCTCCCGGCCGTCGACGACCTTGGTGACGACCAGCCCGCCGGAGAGCAGGACGTGGAATCCGGTGGCCTCCTCGCCGTCCCGGAAGAGGACGTCGCCGTCGGCCAGGATCCGGGGCTCGGAGACCGAGACCAGCCAGTCCAACTGCTCGTCGGTGATCCCGGCGAAGATCTCCAACCCGCGCAGGGCCGACCGTAGTTCCGGCCCCTTCAGGTCCGCCACGTTCACGCCGTTCTCCCCTCGGCCCGGGTACGGGCGGCCAGTCGCAGGGTGGCCAGCAGGGCCAGCGCGCACACGGCGGCCACGGCGGCCATGAAGCCGACCGAGGTGCGGTGCAGCCCGTGGATGTTGGTCAGCATCCCGGCGAGGACCGCCGGCACGCTCATCGCGAGGTACGCGAACACGTATACGGCCGCAGTCAGTTCACCCCGGTGCGCCGGTTGCGCGAGGCTGCTCAGCGCGCGGAAGGCACCGAGGAAGGCGGCGCCCCAGCCACTGCCGAGGACGGCCGTGGCCACGAGGAACACGGCGGCCGAGCGGATCCCCAGTGCGAGCAGCACCAGGCCGAGTCCGGCGAGGAGGCCGAGCAGGCCGAGCACCGCGGTGCGCAACGCCTCGGTGCGGCCGAGCATCAGCTGGGCGACGGTGGCGGCGCCCGCGAGCAGGGCGACCGTGGCCCCGCCGACCAGGTAGTTGGTGGACCGCAGCAGGGACAGCGCCAGGTGCGGGCCGAGCGAGAGGTAGAAGCCGCCCACCGACCAGACCGCGACGATGGTCAGGACGAGGACGGCGAAGCGGCCCCGGGCGTCCGCCGGTACCCGGATCCGGTGCGGGACCACCCGGAAGCGGCCGCCGGCGCCGGGAGCGCTCTCCCGCATCCGGACCACGCCCACCAGGGTCACGGCGAAGGCGCCGACCAGCAGGAGGTAGCTCAGCACGGTCGGGGCGGGCGCGAACTGGACGAGGAGTCCGGCGCCGATCCCGCCGAGCCCGATGCCCACGGTGGGGCCGGCGCTGTTGACCTGGGCGCCGAGGGCGGGTCTGGCCGCCGGGCTGAGTTCCAGCAGGGCCGCGCCCATCGCCCCGGTGGCCAGGCCCACGGCGAGCCCTTGGACGGCGCGGGCGGCCAGCAGCAGACCGAGTCCCTGGGCACCGGCGAACAGGACCATGGAGACCATGGCGAGGATCAGGGCGCCGCCGAGGACCGGGCGCCGGCCCAGGGTGTCGGAGAGGGAGCCGAACAGCAGGAGCCCGGCCAGCACGGTCACCGCGTACAGGGCGAAGACCACCGTGATCGTGCCGGAGGACAGCCCCCACTCCTGCTGGTAGAGCACGTAGAGGGCGGAGGGCACGGAGGAGGAGAGCATCAGCAGGACGAGGACCGCTCCCACCACCCAGAAGCCGGAGCCTCTGGGCGCGCCGGCCGCGTGCGCGGCTGGGTGCACGGTTACCCCCGTGGTCGTCTCGGACGTGTCGGCCACTGCGTCACTCCACTCCCCCGTGATGGGACCCGTGGCGGGCCCCGTGGTGTGCCCGTCTCGGGCTATCGGGCGAGAGCCTGCTCGGCCCTCTGCAAGGCTCGGGCCGTCAGGACCCCCACGAGATGCCCGAGGTACTCGGCCGAGGTGCCGCGCCCGGGGACGAAAAGCTCCCTGGGTTCGGCGCGGAAGGCCGCGAGCACGGCCTCCGTTCCGTACGGGCCCCCGCGCAGCCGGTCCTCGACCCCGCGCAGTCGCAGTGCGCGGGACGTGGCCCCGGTGACGGCGATGCGCGGCCCGCCGGGGGTGATCCGTACGGCGGTGGCGCACACCGGGTAGCGGGTGGCGCGGTCGGCGGTCTTCTCGAAGGCGGCGGCCGGGCCGGCGGCGGGCACCAGCAGGGCGGTGAGGACCGCGTCGGCGGGCGCGGGGCCGGCGGCGAGCTCCTCGGCGGCGAGGCCGGCCCGCCCGCCGGGGCCGGCCAGTTCGACCACGGCGTCGGCGGCGATGGCGGCGACCGGCAGGTCGGTGGGCCGCGCGGTGGCGACGAGGTTGCCGCCGACGGTGCCGAGGTTGCGGACCTGGGGGTCGCCGTTGGCGCGGGCCGAGGCGGCCAGTTCCGGGGCCTCGGCGAGCACCAGCGGGTCGGCGGCGAGCTGGGCGAGCGTGGTCAGGGCCCCGATCCGCAGCCGGGTGCCGTCGGCGGTGCGGGTGACCCCGCGCAGCTCCGCCAGCCGCCGGATGTCGACCAGCAGCGTGGCCCGGTCGGTTCCGGAGCGCAGGTCGGGCAGCAGGCTCTGGCCGCCGGCCAGGATCCGGGCGCCGCGGGTCCCGGCCAGCAGGGCCAGCGCCTCGTCGAGGTCGGCGGGCCGCACGTAGTCGAACTCGGTGAGGATCACTGGGCTTCCCCTCTCATGCGGCGCCAGACCTTCTCGGGGGTGAGGGGCATGTCGATGTGCTGGACTCCCAGGTCGGCCAGGGCGTCGACGACGGCGTTGACGACGGCCGCGGCGGGCGGGACGGTGGCGATCTCGCCGGCGCCCTTGGCGCCGAGCGGGTTGTGCGGGCTGGGCGTGACGGTCTTGTCGAGCGTGAAGAACGGCACGTCGGCGGCGCGCGGCAGGGCGTAGCTGGTCAGGTCGGAGCTGATGAGCAGGCCCTGTTCGTCGTAGACGGCGGCCTCCATGAGGGCCTGGCCGAGGCCGTGCGTGATGCTGCCCTCGATCTGGCCGAGGACGATCTTGGGGTTGCCGAGGTGGCCGGCGTCGTCGACGGCGGTGTAGGACACCACCTCGGTCTCGCCGGTCAGTTCGTCGATCTCGACGACGGCGACGTGCGTGCCGAAGGGGTAGTTGAAGTCCGGCGGGTCGAAGTGGGTGGTCTCGTCGAGGGCGGGTTCGATCTCCGCGGGCAGCCCCCAGCCGTACCACATGGACATCGCCAGTTCGGCGAAGGTCTTGCCGTTCTGCTCGTTGCCCGCTTCGTGGACGCGGCCGCCCTCGTAGACGACCTTGTCCTCGGGAACGCCGAGGAAGACGGCGCCGGCCCGGATCAGCTTGCTCTTGATCTTCCGGGCGGTGAGGGCGACGGCGGGCGCGGCCATGCTGTAGGAGCGGGAACCGTAGGTGCCCTGCCCGTACGGGGCTTTCTGCGTATCGCCCTCCAGGACCTGGACGGTGTCCGGGTCGATGCCGAGCTCGTCGGCGGCGACCTGGGCGAAGACCGTGCCGTGGCTCTGGCCGGTGGAGGCGGAGCCCACGGTGACGGTGACCTCGCCGGTCGGGTGGACGCGGATGTTCGCGCTCTCCCAGGTGCCGCCGAGCATGCCTTCCTGGGACATCCGGGTGGAGGGGCCGACCCCGCAGATGGCGACGTAGGTGGCGAGGCCGACGCCGAGGCGCTTGCCGCGGGCGCGGGCCTCGGCCTTGCGGGCGGGCATGTCGGCGTAGCCCGACAGCTCGAGGGCCTTGTCGAAGTTCAGCTGGTAGTTCCCGGAGTCGTAGGTCCAGCCGAGGCCGTTGTCGTACGGGAACTTCTCCTTCGGCACCAGGTTCTTGCGCCGGACGGCCGCCGGGTCCATGCCGATCTCGGAGGCGTACCGGTCGACGAGGCGCTCCATGAGGAAGGCGGCCTCGGCGCGTCCGCTGCCGCGCTGGGCGCCGAGCGGGACGGTGTTGGTGAAGGCGGCGTAGACCTCGCAGAAGGCGGCGTCGATGTCGTACATGCCGCTGATGGAGCGGCCCATCAGGGCGGTGGCGACACCGGGGCCGATCGTGGAGGGGTACGCGCCGAGGTTGGCGTAACTGGTGCAGCGGACGGCGGTGATGCGGCCGTCGCGGGTGCCGGCGAGCGTCACGTGCTGGCGGTGGTCGCGGCCCTGGACGGTGGAGTTCATCAGTCCGGTGCGGGTGTCCACCCACTTCACGGGCCGGCCCAGCGCCTTGGACAGCAGCAGCACCAACGGCATGTCGGGGTACAGGTAGCCCTTGGTGCCGAAGCTGCCGCCGACGGTCGGGGCGATCACCCGGAGTTTGTTGAAGGGGATGCCGAGGACCAGTGCCGAGAGCAGGAAGCGGTGGTTGTGCGGGCCCTGCGTGGTGGCGTAGAGCGTGTACTCGCCGGTGACGGGGTTGTGGTCGCCGACCGCTCCGCGCGGCTCGATGGGGCTGTTGATGGTGCGCTGGTTGACGAGGTCGAGTTCGACGGTGACCTCGGCCTCGGCGATGGCCGCGTCGGTGCGGTCCTTGTCGCCGCAGGTCCAGTACGCGTTCAGGTTCCCGGGCACGGCCTCGTGCAGTTGGGGCGCGCCCTCGGCGAGCGCCGCGTCGGCGCGGGTGACCACGGGCAGCGGCTCGTACTCGACGGCGATGGCGGCGAGCGCCGCGGTGGCCTGGCGCGGGGTCTCGGCGACGACCACGGCGATGGGGTCGCCGACGTGCCGGACGGTGTCGCCGGTGAGGACCGGGCGGGCGCCGGGCAGTCCGTAGGGGTGGGGCGGGAAATGGCTCTCGACGCCGCCGGGGATCCAGATGCAGGGCAGCGGCATGACGTCGGTGAAGTCGGCGGCGGTGGCCACCTTCAGCACACCGGGCATCTGCTCGGCGGCCTTGGTCTCGATGGAGAGGATCTTCGCGTGCGCCACCGGGCTGCCCAGGATGGCCATGTGGGCGGTGCCCGGCAGGTCGATGTCCGCCACGTACGTGGCCTCGCCGCGCAGCAGCTGCGGATCCTCGCGGCTGTCCAGCGGCTGCCCGAGGACTCCGCTCCCCGTGGCCGGGGCCTCCCCCGTCACTGCGGTCATGTCCCTCACACCTCCTGTCCGGCAGCGGTGGACGTGGCGACCGCGCCGGGATCGGCCACGCCGGCGGACACGGTGACGGGCGCCTCGGCGCGGGCGGCCGCGCAGGCGCGCTGCACGCCCCGTACGACGCTGTGGTAGCCGGTGCACCGGCACAGGTTGCCGGTGAGCCATTCGCGGATCTCGGGCTCGGTGGGGGCCTCGCCGCCGGCGGTGGCGTCGACGAGTTCACCGAGGGCCATGACCATGCCGGGGGTGCAGAAGCCGCACTGGGTGCCGTGCTCCTGGCGCAGTGCCTCCTGGAGACCGGTCAGTTCGCCGCCGCGACCGGTCTCGCCCTCGATGGTGGCCACCTCGCCGCCGGCGGCGGAGGCGGTGAGGACCAGGCAGCTCTTGACGGACCTGCCGTCGAGGCGGACGACGCAGGTGCCGCACTGGCCGGTGTCGCAGCCGACCTTGGTGCCGGTCAGCCCGAGGCCGTCGCGGAGCCGTTCCACGAGCAGTTCGTTCGGCTGCGCCGAGAACTGCTCGGGTCTTCCGTTCACCTTCAGTGTGATATCCATGCCAGCGCCTGCGCTTCCGTGAGCGGCCGATTGAAAAGGGGCCCGCCGGGCTGTTGGAGAATTCCTCCGGAGTGCAACGGGCCGGTGTCCACGGGCGCGAATCCCAGATCCGTGATGATTCCCGCGACGATTTCTTTCGATTTCACGTCGTCGCCCGCGGTGAAATGTGCCAGGCGCTCTCCGGGTGCGGTACCGGCGACGGCGAGGGTTTCGAAATGCATGGTGTTCAGGGATTTGACGACCTGTGCGCCCGGGTACCACTCGGCGACCAGGTCGCTGGAGCCGCGCCCGCCGAGGTCGGCGGGGGCGCCGGGGCCGCCGAACGCGTTGGTGGCGTCCACCAGCACCTTGTCCTGCACGGCGTACGGCGGGAGCAGCCCGCGGACGCGTTCGAAGGGCACCATCAGCACCAGGAGTTCGGCCCGGTCGGCCGCCTCGGCGGGGTGCGCCGCCGAGGCGGCCCGTCCCAGCTCGGCCACGAGGGGGTCGAGGGTCTGCGGGCCCCGGGCGTTGGCGAGGACGACCTGGTGGCCCGCCGCCACGAGGATCCTGGCCAGGGTCGAGCCGATCCGCCCGGTGCCGATGATGCCTGTCCGCATTGCCGCTCCTCGGGAATGGAGGTCTCGGTCGTGCTCTCGGTCGGTCCCGCCTGCGCTCCGCGTCGGTCTCGGTAGCGCTCTCAGTCCATTCCGATCCAGACCGACTTGGTCTGGGTGTAGCTCTCCAGCGACTCGGGGCCGCACTCGCGGCCGTAGCCGGAGGCCTTGTAGCCGCCGTAGGGGACGGCGGGGTCGTACTGGTTGTAGCAATTGACCCAGACCGTGCCGGCCTTGATCTGTGAGGCGACCCGGTGGGCGCGCCGCAGGTCCTTGGTGTGGACGCCGGCGGCGAGGCCGTACGCGCTGTCGTTGGCGATGCGTACGGCGTCCTCCTCGGTGTCGAACGGGATGATCGACAGGACCGGTCCGAAGATCTCCTCCTGGGCGATCCGCATGCTGTTGTCGACGCCGGTGAAGATCGTCGGAAGGAAGTACAGGCCTTGGCTGGAGGCCCCTTCGGGGGTCCATCCGCTGCCGCCGGTGCGCAGGATCGCGCCTTCCTTCTCGCCGACCTCGATGTACGAGCTGACCTTGTCGAACTGGCCGCGGTGGGCCAGCGGTCCGAAGAGGGTGGCGGGGTCGCGCGGGTCGCCGGGCTTGAGGTCGGCCGCCCGGCGGACCAGGCGTTCGACCATCTCGTCGTGGATGGGGCGCTGCAGCAGCAGTCGCGAGCCGGCGGTGCAGATCTCGCCCTTGTTGTAGTAGATGCCGAAGAAGGCGAGTTCCTCGGCGGCGTCGAGGTCGGCGTCGGCGAAGACGATGTTGGCGGACTTGCCGCCGAGTTCCATCGTCACCTTCTTCAGGGTGCCGGCCGCCTTGCGGATGATCGTCTGGCCGACCGAGGTGGATCCGGTGAAGGCGATCTTGTCGATGTCGGGGTGGCCGGTGAGGGTCTCCCCCAGTTCCACGCCCGGACCGGTTATGACGTTCAGCACCCCGTCGGGGATCTCCGCCTCCTGGAAGAGCTCGGCGATCTTCAGGGCGGTCAGCGGGGTGGCCGGGGAGGGCTTGTGGACCACCGTGTTGCCCGCCGCGAGGGCCGGGGCGATCTTCGTCATCGACAGCAGCAGCGGGAAGTTGAACGGGGTGATGGCGCAGACCACGCCCAGCGGTTCGCGCAGGGTGTAGGCGAGCTGGCCGCCGGCCGGGGCGCGGGAGGAGCCGTCGACGCGGGTCACGGCCCCGGCGTAGTAGTGCATGAGCTGGGCGGCCATGGGGGCGTCGACCGTGCTGGAGAACGCGAACGGCTTGCCCATGTCCACGGTCTCCAGCAGGGCGATCTCCTCCAGGTCGCGCTCGATGAGCTCACCGACCCGGTTCAGTCGCAGCGCGCGCTCCTGGGCGGACAGTCTGCTCCAGGGGCCCTCCTCGTACGCCGTGCGGGCGGCGGCGACGGCCGCGTCCGCGTCGGCGGCGGCGGCCTGGGCCACCGGTACGATCTCCTGCCCGTCCACGGGGCTGACGTCCGGTTCGGTACGGCCGTCCTGGGCCGGGACCCAGGCGCCGCCGATGAACAGTTTCCCTGGGTTGGCGAGGGGCCGGCCGCTCAGCTCACGCTTGGTCATGGCTGCCTTCCGATGTCGGGTGCGGGGTGCGGGGTGCGGGGCCTAGCCCTTCGCGAGCTGCTGCAGGAAGGTCTCGGCGAGGGCCTTGGAGGAGTAGGGGTTCTGGCCGGTCGTCAGCTTGCGGTCGACGACCACGTGCGAGTCCCAGATGGCTTCGGCCTTCTCGTAGCGGGCGCCGAGCCGGGTGAGTTCGACCTCCAGGATCAGCGGGAGCCGGCCGGCCATGTTGGTGACCAGTTCCTCGTCGTGCGAGAAGGCCGTCATCCGGTAGCCCTCGAAGGGCCAGTGGCCTTCGCCGTCGCGCAGGGCGAGCAGCGAGGTGTGGCCGTGGCACACGGTGGCGAGGGGCTTGTCCTGCGCGATGACCCAGCGCAGGATCTGGGCGAGCTCGTCGGACTTGGGGAGGTCACCGATGGCGCCGTGGCCGCCGCTGACGTACACGCCGTCGTAGTCGGTGATGTCCTTCTCGGTGAGGGTCTCCAGTGCGATGGGGGCTCTGAGTTGGGGGGTGTCCCCGATGACCCGGACGTACTCGGCGGCGTTGGCCGCGTCCTCGTCCGGTGAACCCTGGGGGCGGACCCACCGGAGGAACTGGGGGTCGATGCTCGTCTGGTCGACGGTCGGCGCCCGGCCTCCGATCGTCGCCACGTCCACGTCGTGGCCGGCCGCCTTGAAGAGCGAGAAGGGCACGACGAATTCCTCGGCCCAGAATCCCGAGGGGTGCTGTTCACCGTCGAGCAGATGCAGTGTGGCTTTGGCCGTCATGACGACGAGAATCTTCATGATTCTCTCCTTGTTCTGGATTCGCTGCCGATTCAACACGCCACCCGCAGGGGGCGTAAGGGGGACGACGTCAGGCCCGCGATACTTCGTCACGTGCGTCCAACGCCGAGATGATGGTGCGGAATTCACCGACCAGGGGGTGGTCGGGGTGAGCTTCGGCAAATATGCGTTCCCCGTACAGAGCCGCCATTTCCGGCGAGTAGGGAAGGATTCCGGCCAGGGGCGCCCCGTAGACCGCCTCGGAGCGCCGGCGGGCCGCGTCGCGGTCGATGCCCGCGGGGGCCATGCTCAGGACCAGGTTCCGCCGGCAGGTCAGGCGCCCGGCGAGGGCGATGGTCTCCTCGACGCCGGAGAGGTCGATCCGGTCGGCCCGCGCCATGATCATCAGTACGTCGGCGCTCGCCATGGCGGTCACCGACTCGTTGTTGAGCCCGGCGTGGGTGTCGAGCAGCAGTACGTCGAGGCCGTGGTGCGTGGCCAGCCGATCGAAGCCCTCCGGCAGCAGCCCTACGTCGTAGCCCCCGGCCATGATCTCGCGCAGGGCGGCCGTCCCGGTCCGGGCCGGTACGACGTACAGGCCGGGCGCCGCCGTCCGCTGGGCGGTGCTCTCGATCTCGCAGCGGCCGAGCAGGTAGTCGGTCAGGGACGGTCCGGGCCCGAGGCGGAACAGCAGGTCCAGGGTGGGTGACTGGATGTCGGTGTCGACCACCCCCACCCGGCGCCCCTCGGCCGCGAGGAGCAGCGCGAGGTTCGCCAGTACCGAGGACTTGCCCGTCCCACCGCGGTGCGAGTGCACGACGATGGTGCGGGTCATCTAGGCCACCACCCGGGTACCGGCGCCGGCCGCGTGCGGCCCCCGCGCCGCGCGTGGCCGGTGCAGGGCCAGCATGGTGACGTCGTCGTGCTGTTCGGCGGTGCCGGTGTGCTCGCGCACCGCCCAGTCCATGCGGTCGACCACGTCCTTGCCGCTGGACGGTGGCCCGGCGAGCAGTTCCAGCATCCGGTCGTCCCCGAGGAAGCTGCCGTTCGGACAGCGGGCCTCGGGGACTCCGTCGGTGAAGGCGAAGAGGGTGTCGCCCGGGTCGAGCTGGGCGTAGCCGAGGGTGTAGACGCAGTCGGGCTGGATCCCGACCGCCGGTCCGGTGATGTGGAGGGCGACGGGTGGGCTGCCGTCGGCGGGCAGCAGCAGGGGCGGGTTGTGGCCGCCGTTGATGTAGACGAGGCTGCCGGTGAGCGGGTCGAGCACCCCGAAGAACAGGGTGGCGAAGTAGCCCTGCCGCAGGTGGTTGCGGGTGAGGTAGCCGTTGGTGGCGGTGACCGCGTTGAGCAGCGGGGTGGCGCCGACGACCGGGATCCGCCGGCTGCCGCCGGCGCGTCCGGCGACCAGGTGCTGGAGGCCGCTGTTCTGGGCGGTGTGCCGTAGCAGGGAGCGGATGAGCGCCATGAACAGCGCGGCTCCGACCCCCTTGTCGCAGACGTCGGCGACGACGAAGGCGAGCCGGCGGCCGCGGGAGATCTCGAAGACGTCGTAGAAGTCGCCGGCGACCTGCCGGGCGGGACGGAACCGCACGTCGATCTCCCAGCCGTCGGGGACGGGCATCGATTCGGGCAGGAAGCCCGCCTGGATCTCCCGGCCGATCTCCAGTTCCTTCTCGTAGCCCATGAGTTCGGCGCGGGCGTCGGCCTCCCGCAGGGTGCGGCCGAGTCCGGCGCGCTCCGAGCAGCTGTGCAGCCGGGCCCCGACGAGGGCGGGCAGGAAGGGCGGTACGAGGTAGTCGTGCCCGATCCGGACGTGCTCCTCCAGGGCGGCGAACTCCGTCACGGTCCAGACGACCACGATGGGTGCCCCGGCCCAGCGGCGCAGCCGGCGTACGGCCATCCGTACGGCCTCCCCGTCGGACTCGGCCGGGGCGAGCAGCACGTCCGCGACGGGCAGCAGTTCCAGTGCGCCTTCGCGCAGCTCCGCGAGGGAGCGGGTGACGAGTGCCGCGTCCATCGTCCGCAGAGCGTCGAGCAGCTCGGGCGGCGGTGGCGGGTACGCGTCGAGGATGATCACGGTCGTGGAGGGCATCGGTCCGTCCCCTCAGCCTTCACAGTCAGGGTGCTGATGTTGCGGCCGTCCCTGTGCGCGTAGCCGAACTCGTCCACGCTGGTGAGTGCCAGGTGGATGCCGAGGCCGCCGATCCGCCGCTCCTCCGGGGGGACCCCGGGGGCGGGCGGCAGGCGGCCTTCGACGGGGTCGAAGGGGGGTGCGTGGTCCTCGATGACGATCTGTACCCCGCCAGGGCCGGAGCGGCCGCGGACGGTGATCCGTCCGTCGGCGCCCCGGTACCCGTGCATCACGACGTTCGTGGCCAGTTCGTCCACCGCCAGCCGGAGCCGGTAGGTGGCGCCCTTGCCCAGGCCCGCCGCACCGGCCAGCCGTAGGACGAACGAGGCGATGTCGCCCAGTGCCCCCACCGTCGCGGGCACTTCCAGTTCGCAGGACGTCCTCGCCAGTTCGACCATGTCAGTCACGGTCGTCACTCATCGGTGAGGACGATGCTCCGGTCCAGCCCCGCGGTCCGGATGGTGCGGGACACGGGCTCGATGGCACCGACCACCTTGAGGGTGACGTCGTTCGCGACCTTCTGCTGGGCGAAGACCAGGGAGCGCAGTCCGGCGCTGGCCATGTAGCCGACGCCGGCCATCCTGATCTCGACGGTGGTGGTGCCGTGCCCGGCGGCCTTCTCGATGGTCCGGTGGAAGTCCGGTGCGGTCTTGGCGTCCAGCTCGCCCGTCAGTTCGATCACGGTGGTGTCGCCCTCGATGCTCAGGGACACGGAAAGCGGCATGTCAGGTCTCCTTCGGTCAGGGCGTGTCGAGGTCGTCGCGGTCGTTCGTGCGGCCCACCAGGATCACCACCGAGCGCGGGCCGATCAGGTACTTCCCGGCGTTGTCCAGCTCCTGCTCGGCTCCGGGGGTGCGGATGTCGTACGGTGCCTCGGCCCCGGTGTCGGCGAACAGGTGCCAGCTGCGGCCGCCCGGCAGGGCGGGCAGTTCCAGGTCGTGCGACTCCCAGTGCGCGTTCATGGCCACGTACACCACGTCGTCGTCACCGGTGCCGCAGCGGGCCACCGCCAGCAGCCGGCTCTCGGCCGACCAGTCGGGCTGCCAGGCCCGCTCCCCGTGCCAGCTGATGTCCGGCAGGCCCAGGTGCTCGCGGACCTGACCGGTGGGGTGGGCGGTGGAGCGCAGCTCACGGTGGTGCTTGCGGAACTCGATCATCTCCCGGGTGAACCGGAGCAGTTCGGCGTTGTCGTCGACCTGGTCCCAGTCGAACCAGGACAGCTCGTTGTCCTGGCAGTAGGTGTTGTTGTTGCCCTGCTGGGTGCGGGCGACCTCGTCGCCGGCCAGCAGCATCGGGATGCCCTGGCTGGTGAAGAGGATCGCGAGGGCGTTCTTCATCTGACGGGTGCGGAGCGCGTTGATCTCCGGGTCGTCGGTGGGGCCCTCGGCGCCGCAGTTCCAGCTGTTGTTGTCGTTGGCACCGTCGTTGTTGTGCTCGCCGTTGGCCTCGTTGTGCTTGTCGTTGTAGGAGACCAGGTCGGCGAGGGTGAATCCGTCGTGCGCGGTCAGGAAGTTGACCGAGGCCGCGGTGCCGCGGGTGGCGTACAGGTCGGGCGATCCGGCGATGCGGGTGGCCAGTTCGCCGGTGACGCCGGGGTCACCCTTGAGGAAGCTGCGTACGGTGTCGCGGTACTTGCCGTTCCACTCGGCCCAGCGGCCGTACGCCGGGAAGTTGCCGACCTCGTAGAGGCCGCCGGCGTCCCAGGCCTCGGCGATGAGCTTGGTGTGCCGCAGGACCGGGTCGTAGGCGAGCAGTTCCAGCAGCGGCGGGTTGGGCAGCGGGGTGCCGTCCAGGGCCCGGCCGAGGATGGCCGCCAGGTCGAAGCGGAAGCCGTCGATGTGGTAGTCGGCGACCCAGTGGCGCAGGCAGTCGAGCACGTAATTGCGCACGACGGGGTGGTTGCAGTTGACCGTGTTGCCGGTGCCGCTGAAGTTGAAGTAGTAGCCGTCGGGCGTGAGCATGTAGTACGTGGCGTTGTCGAGCCCCTTGAAGGAGATCGTCGGGCCCTGCTCGTTGCCCTCCGCGGTGTGGTTGAAGACGACGTCGAGGATGACCTCGATGCCGGCCGCGTGCAGGTCCTTGATCAGGGTGCGGAACTCGTCGCCCTGCATGCCGTAGCGTCCGGTGGCCGCGTAGCCGGCCTTGGGGGCGAAGAACGAGACGGTGTTGTAGCCCCAGTAGTCGAAGAGCTGCTCGCCCGTCTCCGGGTTGGTGCGCGGGTTGTCGCTCTCGTCGAACTCGAACACCGGCAGCAGTTCGATGCAGTTGATCCCGAGCTCCTTCAGGTACGGGATCTTCTCGCGCAGCCCCGCGAAGGTGCCGGGTGCGGTGACCTGCGAGGAGGGGTGCCGGGTGAAGCCGCGCACGTGGGTCTCGTAGACGACGAGGTCCTCGGCGGGGATCCCCAGCGGGGTGTCGTCGCCCCAGTCGAAGTCCTGGAGGCAGACGCGGGAGCGGTACTGGTAGCCGCGGCTGCGGTCCGGCTCCACGCCCCACACGTCACGGCCGGCGATCAGCCGGGCGTACGGGTCGGAGAGCACCTGCCGGGCGTCGAAGCGATGGCCGGTGACGGGGTCGTAGGGGCCGTCGGCCCGGTACCCGTACTCGATGTTCTCGTGGTCGAGGCCGAAGACGGTCATGGCGAAGACGCTGCCGGTGCGGAATTCCTCCGGGAACTCCAGTTCGGCCATCGGCTCGGGTTCTCCGCGTTCGAAGATGACCAGGGTCATGGAGGTGGCCTGGTCGGAGAAGACGGAGAAGCTGACCCCGCCGGGGACCACGTTGGCCCCGAAGGGGAACGGTTTGCCGGCGCGGACGCGGTACCCGCCCACCTCGTGGGTCGGGTACGCGTCGACGCGCAGCACCTGCTCGGACCGGGTCTCGGTCATCGCGCGGCCTTGGCCTTGGCCTTGGCGGCCGCCGCGACGGCCTCGCCGGTCTCGAAGAAGTCGAGGAACCCGGTGGCCGACATGACGAACCGGACTTCCTCGCTCACCCCGTAGAGGGTGACCGCGACGCCGGCGTGCTGCGCCTCGCGGTAGACCACCAGCAGGGTGCGCAGGCCCGCGCTGGAGACGTAGGTGACCGCCGTGAGGTCGATCTTCAGCGGCTTGCCCTCGCGGACCAGTGGCAGCAGTGCCTGGAGCAGCGAGCCGGATGTCTCGCTGTTGATCTCGCCGGTGGCGACGAGCACGGTGCCCGTCTTGTTCCGGCGTTCCTTGACGTTGAGAGTCATTGCGTTCCCCTCTGGTTGGGGCGCCCCCCGTTGAGCGCTACTTGGCCACCGGACGCAGCCGGACCTTGACCTTCACCCGGCTCTGGACGTCGGGCAGTCGTACGGTGAGTGCGTCGGCGTCGAAGTCGGTGTACGGCTTCTCGTCGATCTCCACGGACGCGATCCGCACCGAACCGGCGGGAAGCAGGTCGGGCGAGACGCGCAGGACGCGGTCGGGCAGGTTCGTCGGGTCGGGCTGGAAGTGGAAGTCCATCTCCCGGCCGTTGATGAGCAGGTTGTTGTAGACGGCGGAGAGGTAGCAGAGCTCCGCCGAGTGGTACATGGACATCGAGTGACTGCCCTTGAGGCGCTCGGTGCCGAGCAGGTACGGCGTACCGCTGGCGAGCACGTTGAAGTAGACGGCTCCCTCGTCGTGGTCGAGGAAGAAGGTGTTGTAGAAGGCCTGGGCCTGCCGGGCCTCGCGCAGGTTCGCGTCGCCGCCGACCGTGCCGTTCAGGATGAGGTAGGCGAGGATCGCCTGCTCCTGCTGCCACCAGGCCTTGCGGTCGTGCCAGGCGAACCGGTACGCCTCCTGGTCGCCGCCCTTGAGCCGCTCGACGACGTCGTACCAGCCGCCGCGCTGCACATCGCTGCCGACAGCCGGCATGATCTCGCCGATCTTCTTGGCGAGCTGCTCGTACTCCGGCTTGGCCTTCAGCGAGTTCATCCGCATCAGGTTCCAGGCGATCTTCAGGTTGTGGCCGACCACCGCGCGGTTCTGCTGCCAGCTGTGCGCGGTGTCGTGCGACCAGTCGCGGAAGAAGCGCTCCTGGACGAAGGGGCTGTTCTTGTAGTCCGGGAACTTGTCCGCGATGGTGTCGAAGGTGTACTCGAGGAAGTCGGCGTACTTCTGGTCGCCGGTCGCCAGGTACAGGTTGATCAGGTAAGCGGGCGCGTGGTCGCCGACCGAGTTCCAGTTCTTGCGCTCGGCGTTCTCGCCGAGCGACTCGTGGTCGGCGCTGAAGAGGATCGGGTCGATGTGGGAGTAGTAGCCGCCCTGCTCCGGGTCGAAGAAGAACTTGTCGAAGAGGCGGATGGTGGCGTCCGCGTCGTTCTTGATCCGGACGTCGCCGGTGACCCGGTACGTCTGGATGGGGCCGGCCAGCGCGTAGATCTGCTCGTACATCGGGATCGCGTCGTAGTCGTCGGAGAACTCCGAGGTGAAGAGCTTGCGCTCGCTGTCCCCGTCGACGCTGATGCCGTGGTACCAGAAGACCACGTCCTCCTCGCTGTCCACGACCCGCATGTGCTTGCGCAGGTACTCGGTGCCGCGCTCGGCGACCTCCAGGTACTCGTCCTTGCCGGTCAGCAGGTAGGCCGAGGCCATGCCGTAGACCAGCCGGGAGATCGTGTCGGTCTCCTGGACGTGGCTGGCGGTCTTGTCACCACCGAGCCGGATCTCGGTGCGGTACTCGGTGAAGTCCACCGGCCCGTCGCCGAACTGCGCCCGCTTGTAGAAGTCGGCCAGGGATTCGATCTGCTTGATCCACCAGCTGGGCTCCTCGAAGCGGTAGTCCTCGGAGCCGCGGCCCAGGAAGACCAGGCGTTTGGCGTCGAAGCCGCCGCCGCGCTCCGGGTAGTGGACCCCGTAGACGAAGAGGAACCGGCCGGGCGAGAGCATCTCGTCGATGTGCCCGGAGGCGTCGATGTAGGGCTCGTCCAGGTTGCGGACCAGCTCGGCGCTGGGGTCCCCGGCGAGGGAGACGTCGAACTCCCGCCCGTCGGAGGTCTTCAGCTTCAGCAGCCGGGCCCCGGAGTCGAAGCGGGTGACGTAGCCCGCGATCGTGTCGGAGAAGGAGAAGGTCACGGCGTCAGCCATGGGTCACGCACCGTCCTTGTCGTGAGAGCCGTCGTCCTCGTATCCCTGGCTGACCTCGACGATGACCCCGTCGGGATCGCGGACCCACACGGTCCGCCAGCCGCAGATGAAGTCGTCGAAGTCCAGTGGTCCCAGGGTCACTTCCGCCGCGTCGCCCAGCTCGGCCAGGAACGCGTCCACGCTGTCGGTCTGGAAGGCCAGGTGGCGCATCCGGCCGGGCGCCTGCGGACCGTCGTCGCTCGCCGGGCGGGCCGGAGCGGTGTCGCCGGCCGCGAAGAGCTCCAGATACGCGTCCCCCTTGCGCAGGAACACGATCCGGGACTCCCCGAGATCGACCACCCGGGCCCGGGTGAAACCGAAGTACCGGGTGTAGAAATCCTCGGTGGTCTTCTGGTCCGCGCAGTTCAGGCCCACGTGGGACCACCGCAGCCCGGCGGCCATCAGCCGGCTCCCCGGCCCCGGCCGGCCGCGACCAGTTCGATGATCCGGCGCGCGAAGAGGTGGTGGTGGGCCCCGGTGCGGCCGGTGACCAGGTCCCCGTCGACCACCACGTCCTCGTCGACGTACTCCCCGCCCATGTTCCGGACGTCACCGATGAGGTTGTTGTGGCAGACCACCTTGCGGCCGCGGATCTTGTCCGGGATCGAGGAGGCCAGCCACATGCCGTGGCAGATGATCCCCTTGAGGACCGTCGGCTCCTCGAAGGCCCGGCGCAGCAGCTCGGTCGCCGGGGCGAGGACGTCCACGTCCTCGGTGTAGCGCAGCCGGTCGGCGACCATGCCGGAGGGCACGATGATCGCCGCGTACCGGCGCAGCTCGTCGTCGCTCAGCCCCTCCAGGGACTGCGTGGCGGTGAAGGGCGCCCGGTACTCGTGCCCGGTGAAGGTGATGGCGTCGTTGCCCCACAGCCGGGTCAGGAAGTCGACCTCGGCGCCCTCCTCGGCGAAGCGGTGCTGGTAGTAGAAGATCTCCGGCTCGTAGTAGTCGCTCTCGACCAGGACCGCGATCCGGGTCCCGGACAGCGCGCCCTCGCGCAGCACCGCGTCAGACACGGGAGGCCCCCTTCAGGAAGTCCGCCGCGCGCTCGGCGATCATCGCGATGGCGGTGTGGCAGTTGCCGGACGGGACCGCGGGCATCACGCTCGCGTCGACCACGCGCAGGTTCCGTACGCCGTGCACCCGCAGCTCGGGGTCGACGACGGAGAGGTCGTCGACACCCATCCGGCAGGAGCCGGCCTGGTGGTGGTAGCTCTCCGACTTCTGCCTCACGAAGGTCCGCAGGTCGTCGTCGCTCACGTGGCCCGGTCCGGGCTGGAGCTCCTGCTTGTACCAGGGCGAGAAGGCGGAGGTCGCGAAGATCTCCCGGGCGATCTTGACGCCCTGCACCATCCGCTCCAGGTCCCACCGGTCACCCAGGTAGTTCGGGTTGATCAGCGGGTGGGCCAGTGGGTCGGTGCTCGCCAGCTTGATCCAGCCGCGCGAGACCGGACGTACGACTCCGGGCAGGATGGACACCGTGTTGGGGTGGTCCTGACCGACGATCACGTCGAACGGCACGTGGACGAAGGCGATCTGCAGGTCGGGCGCGGGCAGCCCGGGCCGCGAGGCCAGGAATAGAGCGCTCTCCGACAGGTTCTGCGCCGGCGGCGGGAGCTCCTGGGTGACCTCGGCCATCAGCCCGGTCAGGACGTGGTTGTGGAAGTTCTCGCCGACCCCGGGCAGGGCCGCGGTGACCTCGATGCCGTGCTCGCGCAGCTGCTCGGGGTGGCCGATGCCGGAGAGCAGCAGCAGCTTCGGGGACTCGATCGCCCCGGCCGCCACGATCACCTCGCGGCGGGCCCGTACGGTGTGCGGCCCGGGAGCCGCGGCGGCGCTGTGGCCGTCCCGGACGGTCCGGCCCGGGGCGTCGCTGTCCGACGGCGTGGCGGGAGCCCGGAGCTGGACGTACTCGACGCCCGTACAGGTGTCCCCCTCGCACAGCAGCCTCGTGCTCTGCGCGTCGGTGCGCAGGGTCAGGTTGGGGCGCCGCAGCGCCGGCTCCAGGTAGGCGGCGAGGACGCCCTGGCGGCGGCCGTCGGCCACGTCGATGTGGTGCCAGCCGGTGCCGAAGAGGCCGCGTCGCGGCCCGTCGGTGTTGAAGTCCTCGATCTCCTGGTGGCCCAGCTCGACGGCGGCGTCGATGAAGGCCCGGGAGACCGGGTTGGGGCCGTGCCGCCCGGCGTTGGTGATCCGCTGCGGGCCGCGGGTGCCGGTGGTCGCGGCGGTGACGTCCTCCTGGCCCTCCAGCAGGGCGAAGTAGGGCAGCACGTCCTCGTAGGACCAGCCGGCGGCGCCCTGGTAGGCCCAGTTGTCGAAGTCCGAGGCGTGGCCCCGGATGTGCATCATGATGTAGAGGTTGCTGCTGCCGCCGGGGGCCTTGCCGCGCGGCTCGTACGTGCGACGGCCGTCGAGGCCGGGCTGCGGGGTGCTGGTGTAGCCCCAGTCCACCGGACCGCCGAGGAGCTTGTACCAGGAGGACGGGTCGTCCACCTCGGGCGGGATGCGGGAACCGCCCGCCTCCAGGACGAGGACGGAGACGTCCGGGTCCTCGGAGAGCCGGTCCGCCAGCACGCTGCCCGCGGTGCCGGAGCCCACGATGACGTAGTCGTATTCCTCTGCACGTTCTTCAGCCATGACCGCGCTCCCCTCAGTCCTGGCTCAGCACCTGGAAGGGGACCGTGTCGTGGTAGTTCGCCATGTAGGCGATCTTTCCGTCGACGATCCGGAAGAAGTTCATGACCTCTGCCTCGATGGGCTCCCCGGAGGCGCTGACCGCGGTCAGGTGGGAGACGGCCGCGGCCTTCTCCCCGTCGACGACGAAGTGCACGGGCTCGTTGCGGAAGACCCGGTACATCGTGCCCATGCCCTTCATCATCGAGCGCAGGACCTCCAGGCCCTCGATGTGGCCGGCCAGCTGCTCGTCCATCACCTGGTCGTCGGCGAACAGGTCGCACCAGCGTTCCCAGTCACCGGCGTTGGCGTACTCGTAGTACTTTCGAAGGATCTCGGTGTGGCTCTCGTGTCGGTCCATCGCGCTCATCCCCCTGTCGGTCTATCGGTCCCTACGGGTTCCGTCCGGCGCGAACGGCGCCCAGAACTGACTGAAGGCGGTCGCCGAGTCCCCGAAGAGACCGTCCCGGCCCTCGACGATCCGGCCGCCGCGCCACCGCATGAAGTGGAAGACCGGGTAGTCCATCCGCTCGTACGCGGAGGTGCTCGTCTCGTCCGCGCCGTCCCGCAGGGCCACGTTGCGGCACACGTCGGCGCTGCAGTCCTCGCCGACGAGGACCGCCTGGATGTCCATGCGGAAGGTGCCGCCCGTGAGCTTGTGGGTCTGCCCCATCAACTCCAGGAAGGCGTCCAGGCTCTCGTACCAGCCCGCCAGCGGGTGGTTGCCCGGCACCAGCCACCGCAGGTCCTCGGAGTAGTACTCCAGGATGCGTGCCCGGTCGCCGGAGCCGAGGGCGGCGTAGGCCGCCTCGACCCGCTCCCGTGTCACTTCGGTCATCGTCGCTTCTCCTTCGTCGGCGCCCGTGCTCAGAGCGAGCCGGAACCGGGCATCGGCGCCAGGTCGTTGACGGTGTACTGCTTGATCAGCGGTCCGTCCGGACCGGCCACGACCGTCCAGGTCTGGTCGGCGTCGAAGCCGAGCCACTGGCTGCGGGCGGCCGGCGGATCCCAGATCTTGGCCTGCCAGTTGACGAGGACCCGGACGACCGCCCGGTCGCCCTCGATCACGGGCTCCACCTTCGTGACGGTGTGCACCTCGTCGAAGAAGCGGTGGGTGACGGCCTCGTACCAGCGGCCGAATCCCTCGTGCCCGAGGAAGGTGTCCTCGGGGACCTTGAACTCCAGGTCCTCGGTGATCAGGGCGAGCACGTCGTCCGGACCCACGTGCTGGTCCAGCGCCACGTACCAGGCCTCGGCGAAACTGCGGATCGCTTCCTCGGTCAGCTGCCGCTCGGCGGGCATGCGGTCTCCTCCTGTCCGTACGGGGCTTGCGTCGGATGGCTCTCGGATCAGATCTGGACGTCGACGAGGAACGGCCCGGGGTGGGACAGCATCCG
This sequence comes from Streptomyces sp. NPDC048331, assembly GCF_043201215.1. Lineage (NCBI taxonomy): Bacteria > Bacillati > Actinomycetota > Actinomycetes > Kitasatosporales > Streptomycetaceae > Streptomyces > Streptomyces sp. NPDC048331. The sequence continues at coordinate 45,908 of NZ_JBICYT010000008.1, forward strand.
ACCCACGGCGGCGACCGCCTCGTCCGGCTTCTCCACCCGCATCCCGCCGGCGCCGAGCGAGCGGGCCAGCCCGGCGAAGTCGATCTCGGGGTGGGAGAGGTCGAAGGAGCCCGGGAAGCCGTGCTCCGGGATGTCCCGCTCCCGCCAGTACTGGGCGATGTTGTCGTCCAGCAGCCGGTACTTGCGGTTGTTGCACACCACGAACTTGGCGTCGATGCCGTGCCGGGCCGCCGTCCACAGCGCCTGGTAGGTGTACATGGACCCGCCGTCGCCCGCGAAGCCGACCACCAGCCGCTCCGGCCGGGCCAGCTTCGCCCCGACCGCGCCCGGGAAGCCCACGCCGAGCGAGCCGCCCCGCGTCAGGTGGTAGTCGCCGGGGCGCTCCGCCGGCAGGTACCGGGTGACCAGCGGGGAGGTGGTCAGTGCCTCGTCGAAGACGATCAGGTCCCCGCCCGTGCGCTCGGCCAGGGTCTTCAGGAAGACGGCCATCGGCGTGCCGTCGTCCGGGGCGGACCCCGCCGCGCGCACCTCGCGGACCCGCTCCCGGGTCCGTACGTCGAGGCGCGCGGCGGCCGCCGCCCGACGCTGCGGGCCGAGGCGCCGCTCCAGTACGCCGGCCAGCGCGCGCAGCGCCTCCTTGGGATCCGCGGCCAGGCCCAGGTCCACCGGGTGGTTCTTGGCGATCTCGTAGGCGTTGAGGTCGATGTGGACGACCTTGGCGCCGGCCCTGAAGGGGCTCTCCAGCTCGGGGAAGACCTCCGGGAAGACGTAGGTGCCGACGATCAGCACGCCGTCGGCGTCCCCGACGAGCTCCTTGCTGTGCGGGCCGAACATGTGCCCGGTCTGGCCGCGCCGCAGCGGGTGCGAGGCCGCGATGTTCACCTCGGACGAGTCCACCTCGTACACGTCGGCGCCCAGCAGCTCGGCGACGGCGACGAGCTCGTTCTGCGCCCCGGAGAGCGCGACCCCGTCCCCGACCAGGACGATCGGCCGCTCGGCGGAGGCGAGCAGCTCGGCCGCCCGCCCCACCGAGGCCGGTGACGGCGACACGTCGGTGAGCACCTCCGTGGAGGGCAGGACGGGCTCGGAGTTGAGCTCGTCCAGCACGTCCATGGGCAGGGCCACGAACACGGGTCCGCGCGGCGGGGTGAGCGCGATCTTCACGGCGCGGCGGACGGTGCGGAGCACGGACCGCGGGTCGGTGACCCGGGTCGCGTACTTGGTCACCGGCTTGGCCATCGCCACCAGGTCGCAGGCCATCTGCGCGTCCATGGCGTCGTAGCGCACCCCCGCGTCACCGGCGATCACGACGAGCGGCGTGTGGCCTCGCAGCGACTGGTAGAGCATGCCGATGCCGTTGCCCAGACCGACGCCGGAGTGCAGCTGGAGCAGGGCCGCGCCGCCGGTCGCCCGGGCGTACCCGTCGGCGATACCGGCGGCCACGGTCTCCTGGAGGGCGAGGACGTAATGGAAGTCCTCCGCCGCGTCCACCGCGTCGAGAAATCCCTGCTCCACCGTCCCCGGATTTCCGAACATCACCTTCAGGCCGTCGGCCTTGAACTGCTCGATCAGCCTTTCCCGTCCGGGAGTGGCTTCCATGAATTCCCCCTCGACTCTCCGATTTTCCTGCGACCTCCGGGATCACCAGCCGTATCGGGTGAGACCGTCCTCCAGGACTTCCACGATCTTCTGCCCCGTGAGATAGGAATCGGGGGTGGAACGTCCGGTGACGAAGGGGAAATCGACGATGACCGAAACCGGTTTGCCGAAATTCCCGTGGTACGCGCCGCGCGGGCCCGTCGCGTCGCGCAGGATGTACTCCAGCGGATACGGCGGCGGCCCCATGTTGAAATCGGTACCGAGGAATCCGGTGCCGTCCTTGTAGTCGTACTCCTTGCAGTGGCCGGTCACGTGCTTGCCCCGGATGATGCTCCCGCGGTCGCTCCAGTCCCGGGCGAAGGCCAGGCAGGCGACGCCGTAGCACTCGGCGGCGACGACCTTGCCGGCCTTGTGGAAGGCCAGGATCAGGGCGTGCACGCGCTCGTTGTTCGCGAGGTCCACGATGGGGCCGCTGCCCCCGACGACGAGGATCGCGTCGTACCCGGCGATGTCGGCGTCGAGCTTGTCCAGATCGCGGTGGTACTGCTCCAGCTTGGGCAGATAGCCCTCGTCGCTCGTGTACGGACGCTCGGGGACCCACGCCTCGATGTCGAGCGGCGAGTCCAGCCGGCTCGACTGCTCGAACTCGCGCCCCAGTCGGGCGTTCTCCTCGGTGGTGACGGAGCGTCCCAGCGGAGGGTCGATGTAGTTCGCGTCGAGGCTCGGCGGGAGAGCGTGTGCACGCTTTCCGGTCGGCGTGGCGAATATGACCTCGTAGCCCCGCTCATCGAACTTCGATACGGGGCCTATCAGTTCCTCGGCCCAGTAACCGTGTTCGGAGACAATGACCAGAATCTTTCTGCTCACGTATTCCTCCAGGCGCCGCCTGTTGTCGTTGGCGTCCCCCACACTGGCCGCGCCCAGGTGCTTCGTCAAAGCGCTGGTGTGCGACTTCGTGAGGTAGCGGGGCAGGTCGTGGCCGCACATCAGGAAGTCGTCCACAGACGTCATGAAGTAGCTTCAGGACTACCTGACTTCGGCCGAATCGATGAACCATTCCGGTGGTGCCGCCCTATGGTCTGGACGCGCCGTGAATCACGGGCGTACGAGCCGCGTCATGAACGAGAACCGCACGATCCGACACACGATCCACCGCACGAGCGGCACCGCGAGAGACAGCTCGAGAGACAGCCTCGAGAGACAGCACGGGCAAGAGCACGAGGAGAGGGACGGGGACGATGACGATGGACCTGTTGTGCACACACATCGATCAGATACGTCCGGTGAAACCCACGGCTGTGGGCTGCGAGGAGTGCCTCGCCGCCGGCGACACCTGGGTGCACCTGCGGATGTGCCTCAGCTGCGGGCACGTCGGATGCTGCGACTCGTCGAGGAACCGTCACGCCACCCGGCACTACCGGACCACCGAGCACGCCATCGCGGCCTCCCACGAGCCCGGCGAGGACTGGGCCTGGTGCTACGCCGACCAGCTCATGCTGGACCCGGCATGAGCGCGGCCCCGGAGAGTTCCGCCGCCGCGACCACCTCGGCCGCCACCGCCGCCGACCGCGCGGAGCACAAGAAGCCGGTCATCCTCGCCGTGGACGACGACCCCCAGGTGCTGCGCGCCGTCCGCCGCGACCTGCGCAGCGCGTACGGCGACCGCTACCGGGTACTCGGCGCCTCCTCGGCCGCCGACGCCCTGAAGATCCTCGACTCCCTCGACGAACGCGGCCACGACCCTGCGCTGTTCCTCGTGGACCAGCGCATGCCGGACGTGACCGGCGTCGAGTTCCTGCTGGAGGCGGTCAGCCGCTTCCCGGACGCCCGCCGCGTCCTGCTGACGGCCTACGCGGAGACCGACGCCGCGATCACTGCCATCAACCGGGTCCGGCTGGACTACTACCTGCTCAAGCCCTGGGACCCGCCGCACGAGCGACTCTTCCCGGTCCTGGACGACCTGCTGTCGGACTGGCTGGCCACCTACCGGCCGGCGTACGACGGGATCATCGTCGCGGGCCACCTGGTCTCCCCCGGCACCCACGCCGTCCGGGACTTCTTCACCCGCAACGGCCAACCGTTCCGCTTCCTCAACGTCGAGCGGGACCCCGAGGCGCTGACCCTGATCGCCGCCCAGCCCGACGGAGCGCTCCCCCTCGTCCGCTTCCCGGACGGCTCGGTCCTTTCCGCCCCGACCGACACCCAGCTCGCCCAGCGCCTGGGCCTGGCCACCACCGCCTCCCGCCCGCACTACGAGTGCGTCATCGTCGGCGCCGGCCCGGCGGGCCTGGCGGCCGGCGTCTACGCGGCCTCCGAGGGTCTGTCGACCCTCATGCTCGACTCCCGCGCCCCCGGCGGTCAGGCGGGCACCTCCAGTCTGATCGAGAATTACCTCGGCTTCCCCTCGGGCCTCTCGGGCGGCGACCTGACCCGCCGCGCCACCATCCAGGCCTCCCGATTCGGCGCCGAGATCCTGCACCCCGTGGAGGTGGTCTCGCTGACCCGGGACGACCCGGCCAAGATCCTCACCCTGGCCGACGGCACGGAGATCTCCGCCGAGACGGTGCTGCTGGCCACCGGGGTCTCGTACAACCGCCTCGACGCCCCCGGCGCGGACCGCTTCGAGGGGGCCGGCCTCTACTACGGCGCGGCCACCACGGAGAGCTCGGCCTGCATCTCGCAGCACGTGTTCATCGTCGGCGGGGCGAACTCCGCGGGCCAGGCGGCGGTGCACTTCGCCAAGTACGCCGCCCGCGTGACGATCCTGGTCCGCGCGGCCTCCCTGGACGCGAGCATGTCCCGCTACCTGATCGACGAGATCGACCGCACCCCGAACATCGAGGTGAAGGTCCGCACGACGGTGGTCCGACTGGACGGCGAGGATCACCTCGAACGCCTCACGCTCCACCACGCCGACACGGGCGAGGACACGGAGATCCCGGCCCGGTTCATGTTCACCTTCATCGGCGCCCGCCCGCACACCGACTGGCTCGCGGGCGTCGTCGAACGGGACGAGTACGGCTTCGTCCTCACCGGCTCGGACCTGATCGCGAACGGCGGCGAACTCCCGGCCGAGTGGAGCCTGGAGCGCGCCCCGTACCCCCTGGAGACGAGCGTCCCCGGCGTCTTCGCGGCGGGGGACGTCCGTGCCCACTCGGTGAAACGGGTGGCCTCCGGGGTGGGCGAGGGTGCGATGGCCGTGTCGCTGATCCACCGCTACCGCTCGATGGGCTGAGAGCGAACGCCGCGAGCCTTGCGATCAAGGCGGCAACGGATGCAACGTTGATTACATGATTACAGCCGAACAGAGCGAACAGCTCCGCGCGTGGTTCGCCGAGCGCCTGCCGGTCGACGTCTACGAGTCCCTGGACTCGGTCACCCTCGACCGCGAGGAGATCACGGTCGTCGGCGTCATACCGGCGACCGAATCGGTCAAGGAATTCCGCGAACGCACCCGCGAACAGCGCATCGAGGTGGCCCGCGAGGCCGAGGAACTCTACCGCCGCAAGGTCGCCTGGGGCGTACGGGTGGGTGAGGAGACGACCCTCTTCACCCATCTCGCCGTCCCGGTGATGACCCGCCTGCGCCAGTCCGAACGCCAGGTCCTCGACACCCTGGTCGCCGGCGGGGTGGCCCGCAGCCGGGCCGACGCCCTCGCCTGGTGCGTCCGGCTCGTCGGCCGCAACACCGACGAGTGGCTGACCGAGCTGCGCGACTCCCTGGACAAGGTGCAGCGGGTCCGCGCCCAGGGCCCGGACGTGTCCGAACCGACCGACTCCATGAAGTCCGAGTCCGATTGACGAATCCGCCCCACGGCGGCGCGTGATCGCGTAAGGCTGGCGACGACCGACACCCAGGGAGAGGCACGCACCCATGACCACCACCGTCGAATACATCCGCTACCGGATCGCATTGGACGACCAGTCGGCCTTCGAGGACGCGTACGCCCGGGCCGCCGAGTCCCTGGCCGCCTCGCCCGAGTGCATCGACTACGAGCTGGCCCGCTGCGAGGAGGAGAAGGAGCGCTACATCCTCCGGATCCGATGGACCTCGATCGAGGACCACCTGGGCGGGTTCCGCAAGGGCGAGCACTTCCCGGCCTTCTTCAACGCGATCCGTCCGTACGTGACGGCCATCGAGGAGATGCAGCACTACCTCGTGACGGGCGTCGTGGGCACGGGAAAGGCCACCGAACAGCGATGAGCACCACACCCACCATCTACGAGTGGATGGGCGGAGCGGAGGCGATGAACCGCCTCACGGACGCCTTCTACACCCACGCCCTGCAGGACGAGATCCTGGCCCCGGTCTTCGCCGGCATGGACTCGGAACACCCGCAGCACGTCGCGGTCTGGCTGTCGGAGGTCTTCGGCGGCCCCTCGGACTACACCGCCCACCACGGCGGCCACCAGCACATGGCCACCAAGCACCTGGGCCGGGCGATCACCGAGCGGCAGCGCCGCCGCTGGGTGGACCTGCTGATGGACACGGCCGACGAGGTCGGCCTCCCGACGGACCCGGAATTCCGCGGCGTGTTCGCCTACTACATCGAGTGGGGCACCCGCATGGCCCTGATCTACTCGGGCCCCAACCCACCCCCGGTCGACGCGGCCAAGATCCCGGTCTGGTCCTGGGGCCAAACCCCACCCTGGATCCCGAAAACCCCCGACGCCTGACCCCTGGGGGCAGGCCTCCCACCTGCCCCCAGCAGTCAGCCCCGCCGGCGCTTGAGGCGGGCCTTCAGGCCCCGCCGGCGTTTGAGGCGCTCTTTCAGCCCCGCCGGCGTTTGAGGCGCGGGGTCCGGGGCGGAGCCCCGGCAACCGGCCCGGGGCCGGCCTCACCCTCGGCCAGCACCACCACCAACTGCGGCCCGGCACCGTCGCCACCGGCCCGCCAGAAGTCCACGGCCTCCTCCAGCACCTCCAGCAACGTCTCCCACTCCCCCGGGCGGGCATCGGCGTACCCACGCCACGACGTCACGGCCACCAGCCACCCCCCACCGGGCACCGCCACCGGCGCCGGCAACCACGACAGGTCCCGCAGCGCATCGGCCAGCGCATCCCAGTTCCCGCCGACCCACTCCGGCAACCGCAAGGCAGCCCCGCAGCGGCGCATCAGCTCGGCCTTGCCCCGCACCCCGCTCAGGTCCAGCCGTACGGTCGTCCGGCCCGCGGCCTCGGCGGCTTCGAGCGCCGGCGCGAGCGGCTGGGGGTCCAGGCTCATCGGAGAACCGCCTTGAAGGTGTCGTAGTGGTCGTCCGTGTAGTAGAACTCCCCACCCTCACCCGTCACGATCCGCCGGGCTCCGCGATCACGCTCTCCTGGCGTCCGCACGGTGTACTCGTGGTAGTAACCACGTTTCTGCTTGGGCAGGGCCTTCTCGAAGTTCCCGAAGACCGTGCCGTCCTGCCGATAGGGGTACGGCCCGCCCTTGTCGATGAGCGCGAGCACGTCGCGGGCCTGCCGCGGCAGCCCGTCGGCCCGCACGGTGGCCATCCCCTTCGCCCACCCCGGTACGGCAGGGGCGTCGTCAGAGGCGCTCGCACGGGAGCTCGCACCGGAACTCGCACTGGTGGCGGCGGCAGGCGCGGGTTTCTGCCCGCCACAACCCACCGCACCGACCAACGCGGCACACAGGAACAGGGCCCCCAGCAAACGCAGCAACGATCGGGGCACGTTCCGAAAGATCATGCACCGATCGTGCCAAATATCCGATTCGCTCGCGAATCGCCCGGTCGCCTCAGAGAGCGGCCATCTTGGTGTAGGGACTCAGAATTCGCTTCTGGACCGAACCGAAGTCGACGAGAACAGCGATCCCCTCCTCGATTCCGACGACACGGCCGAGGCCGTGCTCATCGTGGGTAACCCGGTCGCCGACGTTGAACTGCCGGATCGGCTGCTCCACGGGGGCCTTGAACGGGCTGGACGGCAAATGGCGGCGAGGTACTGCTGACTTTGTCATTGGAACCAGTATGCGCCCAGGAGGCCGCCGCGCGGTCCGCCGTTCGGATCTCAATTCCAGCACCATCCGCATCGGCCGCGACAGCGAACGGCCGCCGCGACCCGTCATGCCCGGTCAGACGGCGTCAGTCGTCCGGGTCGGCCCGGTCCAAGGCCGGCCGCAGCCCTGGGGCCGACTCGGTGAGGAGGTAGTCGGCGACGGCCGTGTCCGTGACGAGACTGGTCACCAGCCCCGACCTCAGCACGGCTCCGATCGCCGACGCCTTGCGCAGTCCGCCCGCGATCGCCACGACCTCGGGGATCCGCCGCAGCCGGTCCGCCTCCACCGTGATGCACCGCTCGCCGAGGTCCCGACCCACACGACGCCCCTCGGAGTCGAACAGGTGCGCGGACATCTCGGCCGCCACACCCAGCGAGGCGTAGTGCTCCCGCTCCTCGTCGGTCAGCATGTCGTGCACGGTCGAGATGCCCGGCTCCCACGAACCGATCGACACGGCCGCGACCGTCACCTTGTCGAAGTACTCGAAGGCGCGCGCGATCCCCGTCTGGCTACGCAGCGCGGCCGCGGTCGCCGGATCGGGCAGCAGCATCGGCGCGTAGATCGGGTGCGCGTCACCGCCCGACACCTGGGCGGCCCGACGTACGGCCTCGACCGAGCCGCGCTCGGCGGTCCCCGCGTCGTACACGCCCGTCAGCTGCACCACGGTGCACTGGGGCAGCCGGTGCAGGGAGGCTGCCATGTGAATGGTCGACCGCCCCCACGCCAGGCCCAGTACGTCGCCCTCGTTCACGAGCTCGCCCAGCAGATCGGCGGCGACCGCGCCCAGGTTCTCCGGGTCGGGGGCGTCCTCGGTGGCGTCGGCGGGCGACTCCACGACGACGGCGTGCCGAAGCCCGTACCGGGCCCTGAGCGCGTCCGACCGCTCGGCATCGAGCTCGGCCGGCACCCGGATCTCGATCCGTACCAGGTCACGTTCGAGGGCGGTCTCCAGGACCCTGGCCACCTTGAAGCGGCTCACGCCGAACTCCTCGGCGATCTGGATCTTGGACTTTCCCTCCAGGTAGAAGCGGCGTGCCATGGCCGCCGCCTGCACCAGCTCCGCGGGTCCCATCCGCAGGGCTGACCGTCCCGCCGACATTGCAGACACCGCGCTCTCCTCACTGCTGTTCACACTCTCGACTCGCCGTTCATCCTGTCAGATCCGACGGCCGTTGATCAGCCTGGACAGCTCCCGTTCACCGAGCTGTTCATCAACCCTTGGTTCAGTGGTCGCAAGCCCACGGCGCGGCCGCGATCGCCGCACCCGCCTGCTCACGCAGCGTACGCACGGCGGTGGCGGGGTCGACCGCTCCGTAGACCGCGCTGCCCGCCACGAAGACGTCCGCGCCGGCCTCGGCACAACGCTCGATGGTCGAGGCCGAGACCCCGCCGTCCACCTGGAGCCACAGCTCCAGACCGTGCTTGGAGATCAGCTCCCGGGTACGGCGGATCTTGGGGAGCATGATGTCGAGAAAGGGCTGGCCGCCGAAGCCGGGCTCGACCGTCATGATCAGCAGCATGTCGAGCTCGGGGAGGATGTCCTCGTACTGTTCGATCGGTGTCGCGGGCTTGAGCGCCATCGAGGCGCGCGCCCCCTTGGCCCGGATCTCCCGCGCGAGCCGCACGGGCGCGGCGGCGGCCTCGGCGTGGAAGGTGACCGAGCCCGCTCCGGCCTCCACGTACTGGGGGGCCCAGCGGTCCGGGTTCTCGATCATCAGGTGAAGATCCAGCGGGATGTCCGTGGCCCTGCTCAGGGATTCCACGATCGGCATTCCGAGGGTGAGGTTCGGGACGAAGTGGTTGTCCATCACATCGACGTGCAGCCAGTCGGCCCCCTCGACGGCCTTCGCCTCCTCGGCGAGTCGGGCGAAGTCGGCGGACAGGATGCTGGGATAAATCTGAGCGGCCATGCCCCAAGCCTGCCATGCCCCCACCGGGTTCCGGCCACGACCCCGCAAGTCGTCCCACACAGGACAGGACGGAGCGCCGGGCGGCGGTACAGCGGGGACCGGTGGATGCGAGAGCGCCCACCGGGGCCGGGATCCGGCCGCCGGGCGGGGGCGGGGCGGGGGGCGTCGGGAGGCGGGATCCTGTCGGGCGGCATCAGAGGTGGGTATGGGGGTTTCCCGTCAGTCCCATCGTCCCTCCGGGGCGGACCGGTCCCTCAAGGGCGCTCCCTGCGGTCGCGTCGCTTCGCGATGGCCTGCGGCCACCCTTGACCGACCGTCCCGCCCCGGAGAAACGAAAGACTGCCGAGAAGCCCCCAAAAGAACGAGCCGGTCGATCCTTTCAGGGACGGGGACATCACAGAAGCCCAGGCAGGCCCGGGTGGGCGCGGTCCCGAGACGGGCCCCTAGGAGGCCGTCCGTGTCGGTGGGGCGCGCCCGATCGCTACGCGCTCCCCACCTCTCAGCGTCCGACCACCGTCTGTGGCTGGACATAGGCCGCCCACGAACTCGGTCCGTTGCCGACCTGCGTCCGACGACCGTCTTGGGTTGGACATAGGCCGCCCATGCCCCTGGGGCGTTCCCCACGTGAGGCGTCCGACGACCGTTTGGGGTGCAAGGGCGTGGAAGCGCGGCTGTTCCGTGGTGGATGCGGGTCAGCGCGCGTGGACGGTCCGGACGGCCGAAGATTTGCCCTTATTGCCCCGCTTTGAGGGTGGGTTGGTGGTGCCGGGCTCGCGCTGACCCGCATCCACCACCGATGGGCCGAGCTGTCGGCCGTCCGCCCCTCTCATCGCCTCTCGTCAGCCCCTGACGGCCGCCGGTCGCGGTCAGCGAGAAGCACCCAAGGGGGATGGCGGCCTCTGTCCAAGTCCCGGTCAGCCTGCAGCCGCCTCCCATCGCAAGCGCCTACGGGTGGTGGGCGGCCTATGTCCGGCCACAGACGGTCGTCGGACGCTGAGAGGTGGGGAGCGCGTAGCGATCGGGCGCGTGCCGGGGCCCCGGGTGGGCTTGCCGTGGGGCCGTCTCGGGACCGTGCTCACCCGGAGCAGGGTCGGGGGGCTGTGATGTCCCCGCCCCTCAGGCCTTGGACCGGCTCGTTCTTTGGGGGGCTTCTCGGCAGTCTTTCGTTTCTCCGGGGCGGGACGGTCGGTCAAGGGTGGCCGCAGGCCATCGCGAAGCGACGCGACGACGAAGGAGGAGCGCCCTTGAGGGACCGGCCCGACCCGGAGGGACGATGGGACTGACGGGAAACCCCCATACCCCTCCCTGATGCCGGTCGAGTGGATCCCGCTCCCGCTCCCGCCCCCACCCCCGCAGCACAGCCAGCCAGGCAGCCAGCCAGGCACCCACCGCTAGGTTCTCAGCAGTTACTCGGAAACAGGAGCTCGAACCTCGTCATGGCCAACGCCCTCGCACGTCTTGCCGAGATCGCCCCAGCCCCGGGCGAGCCCCTCCGGAAGGATTGGGGCGAGGTCGAGCGCAGACTCGGTGTCGGGCTTCCCGCCGACTACAAGGAGCTCATCGAGGTGTACGGGGGCAGCAACTGGGACGACTACCTCTACGTCCTGGAGCCCTCCTGCCCCAACAAGCAGTACGACTTGCTCGCATGGGCAGAGCACCAGGCCGAGGACCTCGAAGACCTGTGGGGGTTCGAGAAGAAGCCGGCGGAGCTGGAGGTGGCGGGGACGCAGGTCGTCCTCTGGGCGACCACGGACAACGGGGAGTGCCTCTACTGGCTGCTCCGGCCGGGCGTTGAACCGGACCGGTGGACCGTCATGGTGAACGAGGCGCGCGGCGACCGGTGGGAGCACTTCCCCGTGTCCTGTACCCGGTTCCTCGCCTCCGCGCTCGACGGAGAGCTGCAGTCGGGCATCCTCTCGTCCTCGTTCCCCCTCGCCGCACACGAGTTCCGCCGGCTTCGCGCGGTCTGACGTACCTCGGACGCCCCATGGCCGGCGACGACCGGTGCCCGGACGACCGGCCGACCCATGCCGGCGTCGTCCGGGTACCGCTCCACGCGGGCCGGAGTGGGTGGGGGTGGGGGTGGGCCGGAGCGGCCCACCCCGCCCGACTACGCCGTGCGCCTCAGCAGCGCCAGGTACATCGCGTCCGTGCCGTGCAGGTGGGGCCACAGCTGGACGTCCGGGCCGTCGCCCAGGGCCGGGACGCCCTGCATGAAGGGCCGTGCGTCGATCAGTTCCGCGGACACCGGGGAGTGGCCCGCGCCGCGGCCCTTCAGGACGTCGTCCACGACGACCCGGGTCTCCGCCAGGTGCGGGGAGCACGTCGCGTAGCCCACGATGCCGCCCACCCGCACGGCCGACAGCGCCTCGCGCAGCAGCCCGCGCTGGAGCGGCGCGAAGCCCTCCAGATCCTCCGGGCGGCGGCGCCAGCGGGCCTCCGGGCGGCGGCGCAGCGCGCCCAGGCCCGAGCAGGGCACGTCCATCAGGACGCGGTCGAAGGAGCCCGGCAGCCAGGCCGGGCGGGTGCCGTCGGCCGCGATGACCTGGTACGGGCCGGGGTTGCCCGCGAGCGAGCGCTCCACGAGCCGGGCCCGGTGCGGCTGCTTCTCCGAGGCCAGCAGGAAGGCTCTGCGCTGTGCCGCCAGCGCCGCGAGCAACGCCGCCTTGCCGCCGGGGCCCGCGCAGCCGTCGAGCCAGCGCTCGTCGCGGCCCTCGACCGGCGCGGCCGCCAAGGCCATGGCGACCAGCTGGCTGCCCTCGTCCTGCACGCCCGCGCGGCCGTCGCGGACCGCTTCCAGCGCGCCCGGTTCGCCGCCCTCGGCCATCCGGACGGCGTACGGCGACCAGCGGCCCGGCAGTGCCGACTCCTCGCCGACCGCCTCCAGCAGCTCCTGCGGTGTGGACCGGCCCGGGCGGGCCACCAGGGTCACCTCGGGCCGTTCGTTGTCGGCCTCCAGCAGGTCCTCGATGCCCGCGCGCCCGCCGCCCAGCGAGTCCCACAGGGCGCTGACGACCCACCTGGGGTGCGAGTGGTACACCGCGAGGTGTTCCTCGGCGTCCTCCTCGTAGGGCGGGGCGACGCGCTCCAGCCAGCCGTCGAGGTCGTGCGCGGCGATCTTGCGGAGGACGGCGTTCACGAACTTGGCGCGCCCGTCCCCGAGCACCACCCGGGCCAGTTCCACGCTCGCCGAGACCGCCGCGTGCGTGGGGATGCGGGTGCCGAGCAGCTGGTGGGCGCCGAGCGAGAGCACGTCCAGCACCGGCGGGTCCACCTCCCGCAGCGGGCGGTCGATGCACGCCTTGATGACGGCGTCGTAGGTGCCCTGGCGGCGCAGTGTCCCGTAGACCAGCTCGGTGGCCAGTGCCGCGTCACGCGCTTCGAACTTCTCGTCCTGGCGGGCCTTCTTGAGCAGCGGCGGCAGCACGAGGTTGGCGTAGGCGTCGCGCTCGTCCACCGCCCGCAGCACCTCGAAGGCCAGCATCCGGACGGGGTCCTTCTGGGGCCGACGGTACGGCTTGGCCTGCTTGCCACCCGCGCCCGCGGGGGCGGGCTTGCGACGGGGCTGACGGGGCTGTTCGCTCACGTGAAAGGTGCTCCGGGTTTACGAGTTCTTCGAGTGCTACGAGTTCGTACGGGTGCCACAGGTGCCACAGGTGCCACAGGATCTTGCCTGCGTGCGGGGCCTGCCTGCGTGCGGGGCCTGCGCGCGTGCGGTCCGCGGGTGGGGCGCGGGGACGTCCGGGCTCGGACGTCCCCACCGATCAGCCTACGTCGGCTCCGCCGAGCCGCTCGCCGGGAGCGATCCGGACCCCGCGGGCCCAGTCGGCGGCCCGCATCGGCTTCTTGCCCTGCGGCTGCACCCAGAGCAGTTCCACGGCGTGCGAGCCGGTGCCGACGTACACGTTGTTCTTGGCGGGGGAAAGCGCGCCCGGCTCCAGGTCGGTCCGGTCGGGCACCAGCCCCAGGGAGATCAGCTTGAGTCGTTCTCCGCGGAAGACGGTCCACGCGCCCGGCGCGGGCGTGCAGCCGCGCACCACGCGGTCGGCGCGCATCGCGGGGGCGGTCCAGTCGATCCGGGCGTCGTCCACGGTGATCTTGGGCGCGTGGGAGATTCCGTCGTGGGGCTGCTCGACGGCGCGCAGGGTGCCGTCCTCGATGCCGTCCATGGTGGCGGCGAGCAGTCCGGACCCGGCGAAGGCGAGGCGGGTGAGGAGGTCGCCGCTGGTGTCGGTGGGCCGGATCTCCTCGGTGAGGATGCCGTAGACCGGGCCGGTGTCCAGGCCCTCCTCGATGCGGAAGGTGGAGGCGCCGGTGACCTGGTCCCCCGCGATGATCGACTGCTGGACGGGCGCGGCTCCGCGCCATGCGGGCAGCAGCGAGAAGTGCAGGTTGACCCAGCCGTGCCGGGGGATGTCGAGGGCGCTCTTGGGGATCAGTGCCCCGTAGGCGACGACCGGGCAGCAGTCCGGGTCGATCTCGCGCAGCCGGGCCTGGAAGTCGGGGTCGCGGGGGCGGGTGGGCTTGAGCACCTCGATGCCCGCTTCCTCGGCGCGTTCGGCGACCGGGCTGGCGACGAGGCGGCGACCGCGGCCGGCCGGTGCGTCGGGCCGGGTGATGACGGCGGCGACCTCGTGCCGCCCGGAGGCGATCAGGGCGTCCAGGGCGGGTACGGCGACCTCGGGGGTGCCTGCGAAGACGAGCTTCACTGGGGGACTACCTCGCTAATCTCGGCTGTCAGCAGCGCACCAGTCTATGGGGCGTCCGTCTGGCCGCCCACCTGTGGTGTTGAGGGGGCGTACGCACATGCGCGCGCCCCTCGCATATGCCGACACGCCCCCACAGCGTGACCTGGGCGACGGGTGGCGCGTTGGTCAAAAGAGATTGACCGAAACGGGCCGCGGGTGAACGGTGTCTGCGGCCCGATCCGCCCTTCAGCACCGGTTCGAGAGGCTTCTTCATGGCCGACCACGCCACCCACGACGCTCAAGCCCGGGCCAGCCTGCACCTCCTGGTAAGGGACATCGAGCGGGTTCGCCGGCAGGTGGATGCCCTGCGTACGCTCACCGCCCAGCTCGGCAACGTGTACCGCCCGCGCCGATCGGGTCCCTCCACCGGCTTCGTCGTCTACGGCCGGGCGCCCGCGCCGACCGTCCGCCTCGCGCAGGAGCTGCGGGACAGCGTCGAGACGCTGGTCACCGCGGCGGTGGACTTCGACCGCTCGCTCGGTTTCTCGTGGGACGCGGTCGGTTCGGCGCTCGGTGTCACCAAGCAGGCCGTGCACCGCCGCTACGGGGCCCGGCGGGCGCAGTCCGCCGAGGCCGCGGAGCCGCCGGCCGAGGGGACGACCACCCGGACCCTGGGGCCGCTGCCGACCGTCCCGGCGGCCCGCTCGATGCCGCCGCAGCCGGTGCGCGAGGAGGCCCAGGCGGCCACCGCCGGAGGTGTCGCCGTGCCCAGGCTCGGCGAGGCTCCCCGCTCCCCCGCCTTCCCCGGTCCGCGCAACGGCTGACGAGTGTCCTGCCGCCGGGACGCCGACACCCGACGGCCGGCCGCCCCCGCGCGCCGCGTCTGATTCCGCCCCTGGTGGGACGACCGTACGGGTCGCCCCACCAGGGGTTTCGGCGTTCGGCCCCGGCCTCTCGCGCACCGGCGCGGCGGTGTCAGCCGATGTCGGGCGGGTCGATCCGGACCCGGACGGCCTCCGCCGCCGGACCCCCCTTCGCCAGCCGGGCCGCCTGCGCCGTCTTGAGGGCGGCCGCCAGGGCGGCTCCGCTGCCCGGCGGGACCCGGACCAGGGCCCGCTCCCCTGGGGACGGCTCCCCGCGCCGCCCCGGGATCGGCACCGGTCCCAGGATCTCCGCGTCGGGCGGAAGCCCGGCTCCGGCCAGGAAGGCTTCCACCGCCTCGCCCCGACCGGCCACCGCCGCCATCCGGGACACCGGCGGGAAGCCGAGTTGGGACCGCTCCGCGAGTTCCCGTACGGCGTGTCCCACCGGGTCCCAGCGGACGAGCGCCTGGACGGGCCGCAGCGTGGGCTCGGCGACCACCACGACCTGCCCGTCGCCGCGGACCAGGGAGGCGGCCGCGATCCACCGGCGCAGCGCGTCCTCGCCGGCCCGCAGGTCGGGCCGGGTCAGCATGGCCCAGCCGTCGAGCAGCAGCGCGGCGGCGTACCCGGCGCCCGCCGCCACCGGTTCGGCGCCGGGGGTGCAGACCACCAGCGCGGGCCGGTCCGGTACCTCGTCGAGGATGTGGTCGCGCCCGGAGGTCCGTACGGCGACGGCCGGGAAGGCCCGGCCCAGTTCCTCGGCGGTGCGCCGGGCCCCGACCACCTGGGCCCGTAGCCGGAAGGAGCCGCATTCCTCGCAGTGCCAGGACGGCTCGTCCCGCCCGCACCATCCGCAGGTCAGGCCCCGCTCGTCGGGGGCCTCCAGCGGCCCGGCGCAGACCGTGCAGCGGGCGGGGGTGCGGCACCGCTCGCAGGCCAGCCGGGGTGCGTAGCCCCGGCGCGGTACCTGTACCAGTACGGGCCCGGTCTTGAGCCCTTCCCGTACGGTCTCCCAAGCCAGGCTCGGCAGGCGTGCGGCCCGGGCGGCCTCGTCGCGGGCGAGCAGCTCGTCCCCGACGGTCCGGATCCGGGGCGCGCAGGCCCGTACGGTCTCGCGGTCGGCGATCAGGGGCCTGGCCCAGCCGGACTCGACCAGTTGGGCGGCCTCCACGGTGCAGCTCGTGCCGCCGACGAGGAAGCCGCAGCCGTCGCCCACGGCACGCAGTTCCAGTACCTCGCGGACGTGCGGGAAGGGAGCGTTGTCGTCGCTGTGGCTGGAGTCGCCGTCGTCCCACACGGCGACCAGCCCGAGGTCGCGTACGGGGGCGAACATCGCGGCCCGGGTGCCGATGACGGCTCGCACGGAGCCGCGGTGCACCGACAGCCACTGGCGGTAGCGCTTCTCGGGACCCGATTCGGCGGTCAGCAGCGCGTGCCGGCCTTCGCCGAGCAGGGCGGTCAGGGCGGCGTCGACGCGGGCGGAGGTCCGTCCGTCGGGGAGCACGGCGAGGGCGCCGCGCCCGGAGGCCAGGGTGGCGGCCATGGCGCGGGCGAGTTCGTCGGCCCAGCCGGGGCCGGGCAGGGCGGTCCATACGGCGCGCGGGCTGCCGCCGGTGGCGAGGGCGCGCAGGAAGCCGGGGCCGGCGCCGTACCGCTCCCAGCCGGCGGGCTCGGGGGCCGCGGGTGGCGGCAGGGGCTCGGGGGAGGGCTTGGCCTCGGCGCGGGCGCTGCGCGCGGGCAGGGCGAGCTGGAGCACGTCGGCGAGGCTGCCCGCGTACCGGTCGGCGACGGCCCGGGCGAGGGCGAGCATGCGGGGGCTGAGGACCACTTCGGGCGAGACCACATGGGCGAGGGCGGCCAGCGCGCCCTCGTAGTCGGACTCGGCGAGGCGCTCCACGATGAAGCCGTCGATGAGGCCGCCCCCCTCTCGGCGGCCGCCGTGCACGTGGTGGGAGCCGGCGCCGAAGCGGACACGGACGCGGACGCCGGGCTGGGCGGCCTCGGAGAGCTCTTCGGGGACGGCGTAGTCGAAGGTCCGGTCGAGGTGGAGCACGCCCTTGTTCACGAGGACCCGGGCGACGGGCAGCTCGGCGGCGAGGGCGGCCCCGCGCCAGGTACGCGGCTTCGCCTTGGGCGCCTTGGCCTTCGCCTCGGCGACGATGTCCCGAATCAGTGCGAGCTGCTCCGGCGGGCCTCCCGCCTCGGTTTCGCTCTCGCCGTTGTCGCTGCTCACCGCAGCATTCTTACAAACGGCACCGACAGTGGACGCTCTCCCGACGCCGAGGCGGGCGGCGGCGGGTGAGCGACGCACCACGGCCCCGGACCAGCGAGGGTCCGGGGCCGTGGGTGTCCGCCGTGGGGCGGGGTGTGCTCGGTGTGCTTACAGGCCGGCGGCCGCGCGCAGCGCGTCCACGCGGTCGGTGCGCTCCCAGGTGAAGTCCGGCAGCTCGCGGCCGAAGTGGCCGTAGGCGGCGGTCTGGGCGTAGATCGGGCGCAGCAGGTCGAGGTCGCGGATGATCGCGGCCGGGCGGAGGTCGAAGACCTCGCCGATGGCGTCCTCGATCTTCTGCGTCTCGACCTTGGCGGTGCCGAAGGTCTCGACGAAGAGGCCGACGGGCTCGGCCTTGCCGATGGCGTACGCGACCTGGACCTCGCAGCGCGAGGCGAGGCCGGCGGCGACCACGTTCTTGGCGACCCAGCGCATCGCGTACGCGGCGGAGCGGTCGACCTTCGACGGGTCCTTGCCGGAGAAGGCGCCGCCACCGTGGCGGGCCATGCCGCCATAGGTGTCGATGATGATCTTGCGGCCGGTGAGGCCGGCGTCGCCCATCGGGCCGCCGATCTCGAATCGGCCGGTCGGGTTCACCAGCAGGCGGTAGCCCTCGGTGTCGAGCTTGATGCCGTCCTCGACGAGCTGGGCCAGGACGTGCTCGACGACGAACTCGCGGATGTCGGGAGCGAGCAGCGAGTCGAGGTCGATGTCGGAGGCGTGCTGCGAGGAGACCACGACGGTGTCGAGGCGCACGGCCTTGTCGCCGTCGTACTCGATGGTGACCTGGGTCTTGCCGTCGGGGCGCAGGTACGGGATGGTCCCGTTCTTGCGGACCTCGGACAGGCGGCGGGAGAGCCGGTGCGCGATGTGGATCGGCAGCGGCATGAGCTCGGGGGTCTCGTCGCAGGCGTAGCCGAACATCAGGCCCTGGTCGCCGGCGCCCTGCTTGTCGAGCTCGTCCTCGTCGCCCTCGACCCGCTTCTCGTAGGCGGTGTCGACGCCCTGCGCGATGTCCGGGGACTGCGCTCCGATGGACACCGAGACGCCGCAGGAGGCCCCGTCGAAGCCCTTCTTCGAGGAGTCGTAGCCGATTTCGAGGATCTTGTCCCGGACGAGCTGCGCGATCGGCGCGTAGGCCTTCGTCGTCACCTCTCCCGCGATGTGCACGAGACCCGTGGTGATGAGGGTTTCCACGGCGACGCGCGAGGTCGGGTCCTCGGTGAGGAGCGCGTCGAGGATCGTGTCGCTGATCTGGTCAGCGATCTTGTCGGGGTGGCCCTCGGTGACGGACTCCGAGGTGAACAGACGACGGGACACAACGCTCCCTGGGGTTGCAGCGGCTGCTGGCTGATCATTTGGCGGAACCACATCGGGGGCTGCGCCCGATCACGTTCCGGATGCAGTTTATCGGTCGCCACCGTTTCCTGGACCACCCGTCTCGCCTTATGGGAGCCGTGTGACCTGCGGCACTCCCATTCTTACGCACGGAGGTGACCTGGAGAAGGGGAATCGGCTCAGGCGCGTCGCGACGAGAGCCGGGCGGCTACCTGGTCCCAAATGACCTCGGCCAAGGCCTCCTTCGGACCATAGGGCACTGAAGTCTCAGACCCATCAGAGGCCAGGATTACCGCTTCGTTCTCCTCAGAACCAAAGGTTCGAGCCTCGCCGACCTCGTTCACGACGAGAAGGTCACATCCCTTGCGGGCGAGCTTGGCTCGGCCGTTCGCCAGCACGTCGTCGGTCTCCGCGGCGAATCCCACGACCACCTGCCCGGCCCTGGCGCGCTCGGCCGAGATCTCCGCGAGAACGTCCGGGTTGCGTACGAGCGCCACGGGCGCGGGGTCCTGCCCGTCCTTCTTCTTGATCTTTCCGCCCGCGTACGCGGCGGGCCGGAAGTCGGCCACGGCCGCGGCCATGACCACGACGTCCGCGTCCGCGGCGGCCTTGAGCACGGCCTCCCGCAGCTGTACGGCCGTCCCCACCCGTACGACGTCCACCCCGGCCGGATCGGCCAGCGCGGTGTTGGCCGATACCAGGGTGACCCTGGCCCCGCGGGCCACGGCGGTACGGGCGAGGGCGTAGCCCTGCTTGCCGGAGGAGCGGTTGCCGAGGAAGCGGACCGGGTCCAGCGGCTCCCGCGTACCGCCCGCACTGATCACCACGTGCCGGCCGACGAGGTCGGGCTCGGCCACCCCGCGGCTGAGCACCCGACGACAGACCTCGAAGATCTCCTCGGGGTCGGGCAGCCGCCCCTTGCCCGTGTCCTTGCCGGTGAGTCGGCCGACGGCGGGCTCGATGACGAGCGCCCCGCGCCGGCGCAGGGTGGCCACGTTCTCCTGGGTGGCGGGGTGCTCCCACATCTCGGTGTGCATGGCGGGGGCGAAGACCACCGGGCAGCGCGCGGTGAGCAGGGTGTTCGTGAGCAGGTCGTCGGCGAGCCCGTGGGCGGCCTTGGCCAGCATGTCGGCGGTGGCGGGGGCGACGACGACGAGGTCGGCGGACTGCCCGATGCGCACGTGCGGCACCTCGTGGACGGACTCCCACACCTCGGTGGAGGCCGGGTTCCCGGAGAGGGCGGACCAGGTGGCCTCCCCCACGAAGTTCAGGGAGGCCGCGGTGGGCACCACCCGCACGTCGTGGCCGGACTCGGTCAGCCGGCGCAGCAGCTCGCACGCCTTGTAGGCGGCGATCCCGCCACTGACTCCCAGTACGACCTTCGGCTTATCCACCACGCACTTCCCTTCTCCGTGTCCGACGCGGCCGACGCCGTCGGCTCTGATCGTCGTCGTACCCACCCATGACACACCACAGGCCCGGCAGATGTTCTGCCGGGCCTGTGGTGAAAGGGCTTCTGGTGTCTTACTGGGCCGGGGCCTCGATGGCCTCGGAGGTCAGCAGACCAGCGTTGATCTCGCGCAGCGCGATCGAAAGCGGCTTCTCGTGGACGTGGGTGTCCACCAGCGGACCGACGTACTCGAGCAGGCCCTCACCGAGCTGCGAGTAGTACGCGTTGATCTGACGCGCGCGCTTGGCCGCGTAGATCACGAGGCTGTACTTCGAGTCCGTGGCCTCGAGCAGCTCGTCGATCGGCGGGTTGATGATGCCCTCGGGCGCGGTGATGGAAGAGGACACGCTCTACCTTCCGAAGATGGGTGAAAGATTGGGCCGTCCTGGAATCGACCGAATGAAGAACATCGATCAACGATCAGACAACTGCCATCAAGGCTAGCAGCTCACGGGCTACGTCCTCGACGGAGGTGTTGACCAGGGTGGTGTCGAACTCGGATTCGGCAGCGAGCTCGATCTTGGCGGCGGCGAGCCGGCGCTCGATGACCTCCGCCGATTCGGTGCCCCGACCGGTCAGCCGGCGGACCAGCTCGTCCCAGCTCGGCGGTGCCAGGAACACCAGCTGGGCGTCGGGCTTGGACTCGCGGACGAGTCGTGCGCCCTGGAGATCGATCTCCAGCAGTACCGGCTCGCCGTTGTCCAGGCGTTCCAGCACCGCGCCGCGGGGTGTGCCGTAGCGGTTGCCCGCGAACTCGGCCCACTCCAGCAGCTCGCCGTTGGCGATCAGCTTGTCGAACTCGTCGTCATTGACGAAGAAGTAGTGGACTCCGTGTCGCTCACCGGGCCGCGGCTTGCGGGTGGTGGCCGACACCGAGAGCCATACCTCGGGGTGAACCTTGCGCATATGCGCGACGACCGTGCTCTTGCCGACCCCTGAAGGGCCGGAGAGCACGGTCAGCCGCGGACGAACCTCTGCTGCCATAGAGCGATTATCCAGCTTCTCGGGACTGCCTGAGAACGCCGGGAGAACTTCAGTCGACGCCTCAGGCGCCGGTGCTGCCGAACTCACGCTCCAGAGAGGCGATCTGGTTGGAACCGAGACCTCGGACACGCCGGGACTCGGAGATGCCGAGACGCTCCATGATCTGCTTGGCGCGCACCTTGCCCACGCCGGGCAGAGACTCCAGCAGGGCGGAGACCTTCATCTTGCCGATGACGTCGTTCTCCTGGCCGGTCTTGATCACCTCTTGGAGCGAGGCACCGGAGTGCTTGAGTCGATTCTTGACCTCGGCCCGCTCCCGGCGAGCCGCGGCGGCCTTTTCGAGCGCGGCTGCGCGCTGTTCAGGGGTAAGGGGCGGAAGAGCCACGCCTACGTCACCTCGGATGTCGAACTGTCGGATACGGACCGGTGGGTAACCCTGAAGGCAACACACCTCGCGAGCTCCCGAACAGCGATGGAACTCGTTCGCTGCACGTTCACTCTGGTCGGAGACTAGCGGCCAACACCGCTCCAGTCAGCGAGAACGGACGAAAAGTCCTGGTCAGCCTCCACTGAACCGTACATCACGGACAAAATACCCCTGTTTTGTCCGATGAAGAGCGTTCGAGTTTCGCCAAGAAGCGCGAGAGGCCGGCCCCGCGACGATGCGGCCGGCCTCTCCGGGTGACCGATTACGCGGTGACGGCCTCGTGGATCTCGTCGGCGAAGCGCCGCGCCGAGTCGCGCAGGGCGTTCACGTCCGGACCGTGCTTCAGCACCCCTCGCGAGACGTTCGGGACGACGTTGCGCACGGCCTTGCCGAACACGCCCGGCAGGTCCGCCGCCGTCGCGCCCTGCGCGCCGATGCCGGGAGCCAGCAGCGGCCCGTTGATGTCCAGGTCGAAGGAGGACAGATCGCCCAGCGTGGCACCGACCACCGCGCCGAAGGAGCCCATGGGGACGGCGTCCGCGTTCTCCGCCGCCAGGTGCGCCAGCATCGTCGCGCCGATCGTCCGGCCGTCCTCGCGGACCGCCCGCTGCACCTCGGCGCCCTCCGGGTTCGAGGTCAGCGCCAGGACGAACAGGCCGGCGCCCGACTCCCGGGCCAGGTCCACGGCCGGCTTCAGCGAGCCGTAACCC
The DNA here is from genome assembly GCF_043201215.1 of Streptomyces sp. NPDC048331. Lineage (NCBI taxonomy): Bacteria > Bacillati > Actinomycetota > Actinomycetes > Kitasatosporales > Streptomycetaceae > Streptomyces > Streptomyces sp. NPDC048331. The sequence continues at coordinate 68,146 of NZ_JBICYT010000008.1, forward strand.
AGGTACGGGGAGACCGTCAGCGCGTCCGAGAACAGCGGCGAGGCCGGATCCAGGAAGGCCGAGGCGTACGCCGCCATGGTCGAGCCGATGTCGCCGCGCTTGGCGTCCATGACCACCAGGGTCCCGGCCGCCCGGGCGTCCGCCACCGTCCGCTCCAGGACCGCGACGCCCTTGGAGCCGAACCGCTCGAAGAAGGCCGCCTGCGGCTTGAAGACCGCCACCGACTCGGCGAGCGCCTCGACGACCGTACGGGAGAACCGCTCCAGGCCCGCGATGTCGTCCTCCAGGCCCCACTGGGCCAGCAGGGCGGCGTGCGGGTCGATGCCCACGCACAGCGGGCCCCGGGAGTCCATCGCCGCGCGCAGGCGGGTGCCGAACGGGGTCACAGTCACTTGGAGGCCTTTCGGGTCTCGGCGCCCACCGCGTCGGCGAGCGTCGCGTACGGGCTGGTGGCCAGGCGCGCGGCGAGGCCCTTGTGGATGGCGCGGGCGTAGAACGGGCCCTCGTAGATGAAGGCGCTGTAGCCCTGGATCAGCGTGGCACCGGCCAGGATCCGCTGCCAGGCGTCCTCGGCGTTCTCGATGCCGCCGACTCCGACCAGCACCAGACGGTCCCCCACACGGGCGTACAGGCGGCGCAGGACCTCCAGGGAGCGCTCCTTGACGGGGGCGCCGGAGAGCCCTCCGGTCTCCTTCACCAGGGACGGGGAGGACTTCAGGCCGAGCCCCTCGCGGGCGATGGTGGTGTTCGTCGCGATGATGCCGTCCAGGCCCAGCTCCAGAGCCAGGTCGGCGACCGCGTCGACGTCCTCGTCCGCCAGGTCGGGTGCGATCTTGACCAGCAGCGGCACCCGGCGGTCGGTCACCATGCGGTCGGCGGCCTCGCGGACGGCCGTCAGCAGCGGGCGCAGCGACTCGGTGGCCTGGAGGTTGCGCAGGCCGGGGGTGTTCGGGGAGGAGACGTTCACGACGAGGTAGTCGGCGTGCCGGGCCAGGCGCTCGGTGGAGGTCACGTAGTCGCCCACGGCCTCCTCCTCGGGCACGACCTTGGTCTTGCCGATGTTGACGCCCACGACGGTCCGGAAGACCGCCTCACGGGCCGCCAGGCGGGCCGCGACGGCCGCCGAGCCCTCGTTGTTGAAGCCCATCCGGTTGATCAGCGCGCGGTCCGGCACGAGGCGGAAGAGCCGCTTCTTGGGGTTGCCGGGCTGCGCCTCGGCGGTGACCGTGCCGATCTCGACGTGATCGAAGCCGAGCATCGACATGCCGTCGATGGCGACGGCGTTCTTGTCGAAACCCGCGGCGAGGCCGAAGGGGCCGTGCATGCGCAGGCCGAGGGCCTCGGTGCGCAGCTCCTCGTAGCGCGGGGCCAGGGCGGCCGCCACGAAGGTGCGCAGCACGGGGGTGCGGGCGGCGCGGCGGATCCAGCGGAAGGCCAGGTAGTGGGCCTGCTCCGGGTCCATCCGCTTGAAGACCAGGTTGAAGAAGGTTTTGTACATCGTCGGAAAATCCCTCTGCGCTCGTGAAGAGGGGGACACCCGTCGTGAAACCGGTGTCCCCCTCCCCGTGTCCGTGCCGGCTGTGCGGGCCTGCGTCAGTCGCGGGCCGCGGTCAGGTGTTCCGCGTGCTCCTGGAGGGAGCGGACGCCCACGTCGCCGCGGTTGAGCGCGTCGATGCCCTGGACGGCGGCGGCGAGCGCCTGGACCGTGGTCAGGCAGGGGACGCTGCGGGCCACGGCCGCCGTGCGGATCTCGTAGCCGTCGAGGCGGCCGCCGGTGCCGTACGGGGTGTTGACGATCAGGTCGACCTGGCCGTCGTGGATCAGCTGGACGATGGTCTTCTCGCCGTTCGGGCCCTCGCCCTCGCTGAGCTTGCGCACCACGGTGGCGTTGATGCCGTTGCGGCGCAGCACCTCGGCGGTGCCGGAGGTGGCCATCAGCTCGAAGCCGTGGGCGACGAGCTCGCGCGCCGGGAAGATCATCGAGCGCTTGTCGCGGTTGGCGACGGAGATGAACGCGCGGCCCTTGGTGGGCAGCGGGCCGTAGGCGCCGGCCTGCGACTTGGCGTAGGCGGTGCCGAAGACGGCGTCGATGCCCATGACCTCGCCGGTGGAGCGCATCTCCGGGCCGAGGACGGTGTCCACGCCGCGGCCGTGGATGTCGCGGAAGCGCGACCACGGCATGACGGCCTCCTTGACGGAGATCGGCGCGTCGATCGGCAGGGTGCCGCCGTCGCCGGTCTTCGGCAGCAGGCCCTCGGCGCGCAGCTCGGCGATGGTGGTGCCGAGCGAGATGCGGGCGGCGGCCTTCGCGAGCGGGACGGCGGTCGCCTTCGAGGTGAAGGGGACGGTCCGGGAGGCGCGCGGGTTGGCCTCCAGGACGTAGAGGATGTCCCCGGCCATGGCGAACTGGATGTTGATCAGGCCGCGGACGCCGACGCCCTTGGCGATGGCCTCGGTGGAGGCGCGCAGGCGCTTGATGTCGTAGCCGCCGAGGGTGATCGGGGGCAGGGCGCAGGCCGAGTCGCCGGAGTGGATGCCGGCTTCCTCGATGTGCTCCATGACGCCGCCGAGGTAGAGCTCGTGGCCGTCGTAGAGGGCGTCCACGTCGATCTCGATCGCGTCGTCGAGGAAGCGGTCGACCAGCACGGGGCGGGTCGGGGAGATCTCGGTGGACTCGGCGATGTACGACTCGAGGCGGGCCTCGTCGTAGACGATCTCCATGCCGCGGCCGCCGAGCACGTAGGACGGGCGGACGAGGACCGGGTAGCCGATCTCGTCGGCGATCGCCTTCGCACCCGCGAAGGTGGTGGCGGTGCCGTGCTTGGGGGCCGGTAGGCCGGCGTCGGCGAGGACCTGGCCGAAGGCGCCGCGGTCCTCGGCGGCGTGGATGGCCTCCGGCGGGGTGCCGACGACGGGGACGCCGTTGTCCTTGAGGGCCTGGGCGAGACCGAGGGGGGTCTGGCCGCCGAGCTGGACGACGACACCGGCGATGGGGCCGGCCAGCGACTCCGCGTGGACGATCTCCAGCACGTCCTCGAGCGTCAGCGGCTCGAAGTACAGGCGGTCGGAGGTGTCGTAGTCGGTGGAGACGGTCTCCGGGTTGCAGTTGACCATCACGGTCTCGTAGCCGGCGTCGCTGAGGGCGAAGGAGGCGTGGACGCAGGAGTAGTCGAACTCGATGCCCTGACCGATGCGGTTCGGGCCGGAGCCCAGGATGATCACCGCGGGCTTGGTGCGGGGCGCGACCTCGGACTCCTCGTCGTACGAGGAGTAGAAGTACGGGGTCTTCGCGGCGAACTCGGCGGCGCAGGTGTCGACCGTCTTGTAGACCGGGCGGACCCCGAGCGCGTGGCGGACCTCGCGGACGACGTCCTCGCGCAGGCCTCGGATCTCGGCGATCTGGGCGTCGGAGAAGCCGTGACGCTTGGCCTCGGCGAGGAGCTCGGGCTGGAGCTTCTCGGCGGCGGCGAGCTCGTCCGCGATCTCCTTGATGAGGAAGAGCTGGTCGACGAACCAGGGGTCGATCTTCGTGAACTCGAAGACCTCTTCCTGGGTGGCGCCGGCGCGGATGGCCTGCATGACGGTGTTGATGCGGCCGTCGGTCGGGCGGACCGCGGTGGCGAGGAGCTCGTCCTTGTCGCCGGTGGGGCCGACGAAGGTGAACTGCGAGCCCTTCTTCTCCAGGGAGCGCAGGGCCTTCTGGAGGGCCTCGGTGAAGTTACGGCCGATGGCCATGGCCTCGCCGACCGACTTCATGGTGGTGGTGAGGGTGGCGTCGGCCAGCGGGAACTTCTCGAAGGCGAAGCGCGGGGCCTTGACGACGACGTAGTCGAGGGAGGGCTCGAAGGAGGCCGGGGTCTTCTCGGTGATGTCGTTGGGGACCTCGTCGAGCGTGTAGCCGATGGCCAGCTTGGCGGCGATCTTGGCGATCGGGAAGCCGGTGGCCTTCGACGCGAGCGCCGAGGAGCGCGAGACGCGCGGGTTCATCTCGATGACGATGACGCGGCCGTCGACGGGGTCGATGGCGAACTGGATGTTGCAGCCGCCGGTGTCGACGCCGACCTCGCGGATGATCGCGATGCCGATGTCGCGCAGTCGCTGGTACTCGCGGTCGGTGAGCGTCATCGCCGGGGCGACAGTGATCGAGTCACCGGTGTGGACGCCCATCGGGTCGAAGTTCTCGATGGAGCAGACGACGACGACGTTGTCCTTGGTGTCGCGCATCAGCTCCAGCTCGTACTCCTTCCAGCCGAGGATGGACTCCTCCAGGAGCACCTCGGTGGTCGGGGAGAGCGTGAGGCCCTGGCCGGCGATGCGGCGCAGCTCGTCCTCGTCGTGGGCGAAGCCGGAGCCGGCGCCGCCCATGGTGAAGGAGGGGCGCACGACGACGGGGTAGCCGCCGAGGGTCTCGACACCGGCGAGGACGTCGTCCATCGAGTGGCAGATGACCGAGCGGGCGGACTCGCCGTGGCCGATCTTGGCGTTGACGGCCTCGACGACGCCCTTGAAGAGGTCGCGGTCCTCGCCCTTGTTGATGGCTTCGACGTTGGCGCCGATGAGCTCGACGCCGTACTTCTCCAGCACACCCTGCTCGTGCATGGAGATCGCGGTGTTGAGCGCGGTCTGGCCGCCGAGGGTCGGCAGGAGGGCGTCGGGGCGCTCCTTGGCGATGATCTTCTCGACGAACTCGGGGGTGATCGGCTCGACGTACGTGGCGTCGGCGATCTCCGGGTCGGTCATGATCGTCGCGGGGTTGGAGTTGACCAGGATGACCCGCAGGCCCTCGGCCTTGAGGATGCGGCAGGCCTGGGTGCCGGAGTAGTCGAACTCGGCGGCCTGTCCGATGACGATCGGGCCGGAGCCGATGACCAGGACGGACTGGATATCGGTGCGCTTAGGCACGCTCGGCCTCCATCAGGGATACGAAGCGGTCGAAGAGGTACGCGGCGTCGTGCGGGCCGGCGGCGGCCTCGGGGTGGTACTGGACGCTGAAGGCCGGCTGGTCGAGCAGCTGGAGGCCTTCGACCACGTTGTCGTTCAGGCAGACGTGGGAGACCTCGGCGCGGCCGTAGGCGGTCTCGGAGACCTTGTCGAGGGGCGCGTCGACGGCGAAGCCGTGGTTGTGCGCGGTGACCTCGACCTTGCCGGTGGTGCGGTCCTGGACCGGCTGGTTGATGCCGCGGTGGCCGTACTTCAGCTTGTAGGTGCCGAAGCCGAGGGCGCGGCCGAGGATCTGGTTGCCGAAGCAGATGCCGAAGAGCGGGGTCTTGCGCTCCAGCACGCCCTGCATGACGGCGACGGGGCCGTCGGCGGTGGCCGGGTCGCCCGGGCCGTTGGAGAAGAAGACGCCGTCCGGGTTCACCGCGTAGACGTCCTCGACGGTGGCGGTGGCGGGCAGCACGTGGACCTCGATGCCGCGCTCGGCCATCCGGTGCGGGGTCATGCCCTTGATGCCGAGGTCGACCGCGGCCACGGTGAACTTCTTCTCACCGATGGCGGGGACGACGTACGTCTCCTTGGTGGCGACCTCGGCGGAGAGGTTCGCGCCCTTCATCTGCGGCTGCGAGGTGACCTTGGCGATCAGGGCCTCGTCGCGGATGCCGACCCAGGCCTCGCCCGAGAAGATGCCGACGCGCATGGCGCCGCGTTCGCGCAGGTGGCGGGTGAGGGCGCGGGTGTCGATGCCGGAGATGCCGACGACGCCCTGCTTGACGAGTTCCTCGTCCAGCGAGCGCTGCGCGCGCCAGTTCGAGGAGACGCGGGCGGGGTCGCGTACGACGTAGCCGGCCACCCAGATGCGGGAGGACTCGGGGTCCTCGTCGTTGACGCCGGTGTTGCCCACGTGGGGGGCGGTCATCACGACGACCTGCCGGTGGTACGACGGGTCGGTGAGGGTCTCCTGGTAGCCGGTCATTCCGGTGGAGAACACGGCCTCGCCGAAGGTCTCCCCCACAGCGCCGTAGGCGCGGCCGCGGAAGATCCGACCGTCCTCCAGGACGAGTACGGCGGGAGCTTTGGCTGCTCCCCTGGTGGAGGTCGTCATCGTTCGGCGCCTTCCGTCGTGATGGATGAGTTCATGAGGTTGATGGCTTCGACCCATGCGGCGTGTTCGGCCGCGCGGTCGGAGCGGAATCCGGAGTCGATCAGCTTGTCGCCGTGCGCCCAGGTGACGACGAGCAGACCGCCCTCGGTGAGTACCTTGCCCGCGATTCCCTTGTCGAGGCGGGCGCCGCGCAGTTGCGCGGCCGGTACGAAGAAGTCGTTGGCCCCCGGTCGGACCACGTCGAGGCCCGCGTCGGTGAGCGTGAGCTCGACCCGGCTGCGCAGGCCCAGACCGTGGGCGACGATCCGGTCGAGCCACTGTCCGGCGGTGGTGGACCCGTGGTACCGGCCGGTCAGGGCCAGCCGGTGCTCGGGAAGACCGTCGGGTGCGGCGGGCAACTCCGGCAGATCGTTCTGCAGAGCGCCGCGCCATTTCCAGCCCTGCCGCATCAGCCAGTAGACGAACGCGACGAAGACGGCCAGGCCGATCACCCACGCCATGCGGGCACCGAAGCTGGTCACCTCCGCCGACTGTCGTTCGGCGGCCTCGGCGGCCAGTTGGATTACTGCAGGTGTCACGCCAGTTTCCCGTCCACGACCGTTGCCCGGCCCCGCAGGAAGGTATGAGTGACGCGCCCCGGCAGCTCACGGCCCTCGTAAGGCGTGTTGCGGCTGCGGGAGGCGAAGTGTGCGGGGTCCACGGCACCACGGTACGAGGTCTCGACCAAGGTCAGGTTCGCGGGTTCACCTGCCGAGACGGGGCGGCCGTGGTTCTCCAGGCCGCCGATGCGCGCCGGGGCGAAGGACATCCGCTCGGCGACGCCCGCCCAGTCGAGCAGTCCGGTCTCGACCATCGTCTGCTGGACGACGGAGAGCGCGGTCTCCAGGCCGACCATGCCCATGGCGGCGGCGGCCCACTCGCAGTCCTTGTCCTCGTGCGGGTGCGGGGCGTGGTCGGTGGCGACGATGTCGATCGTGCCGTCGGCGAGCGCCTCGCGCAGGGCCAGCACGTCGCGCTCGGTGCGCAGCGGCGGGTTGACCTTGTAGACCGCGTTGTACGAGCGCACGAGCTCCTCGGTGAGGAGGAGGTGGTGCGGGGTGACCTCGGCGGTGACGTCGATGCCGCGGGACTTGGCCCAGCGGACGATCTCGACGGAGCCGGCGGTGGAGAGGTGGCAGATGTGGACGCGGGAGCCGACGTGCTCGGCGAGCAGGACGTCGCGGGCGATGATCGACTCCTCGGCGACGGCCGGCCAGCCGCCGAGACCGAGTTCGGCGGAGACGACGCCCTCGTTCATCTGGGCGCCCTCGGTGAGGCGGGGCTCCTGGGCGTGCTGGGCGACGACGCCGCCGAAGGCCTTCACGTACTCCAGGGCGCGGCGCATGATCACGGCGTCGTCGACGCACTTGCCGTCGTCGGAGAAGACGGTGACCCGGGCGGCGGACTCGTGCATGGCGCCCAGCTCGGAGAGCTGCTTGCCCTCCAGGCCGACGGTGACGGCGCCGATGGGCTGCACGTCGCAGTAGCCGGACTCCTTGCCCAGGCGCCAGACCTGCTCGACGACGCCGGCGGTGTCGGCGACCGGGAAGGTGTTCGCCATGGCGAACACGGCGGTGTAGCCACCGGCGGCGGCGGCGCGGGTGCCGGTGAGGACGGTCTCGGAGTCCTCGCGGCCGGGCTCGCGCAGGTGGGTGTGCAGGTCGACGAGGCCGGGGAGGAGTACCTGGCCCTCGGCCTCGATGACGGTCGCGCCCTCGGCGGAGAGGTTCTGGCCGACCTCGGCGATGGTCTCGCCGTCGATCAGGACGTCCTGCGCCTCGCCGCCGAGTACCTTCGCGCCACGGATAAGGATCTTGCTCATGGTTACTTGCTCTCCTCGGTACGGGCGGTGGTGACGGCGGGCTCGGAGCCTCCGAGCAGCAGGTACAGGACGGCCATGCGGGTGGAGACGCCGTTGGCGACCTGCTCGACGGCCGTGCAGCGGTCGGAGTCGGCGACCTGGGCGGTGATCTCCATGCCGCGGTTCATCGGGCCGGGGTGCATCACGATGGCGTGCTCGGGCATCTTCGCCATGCGGTCGCCGTCGAGCCCGTACCGGCGGGAGTACTCGCGCTCGGTCGGGAAGAAGGCCGCGTTCATGCGTTCGCGCTGCACACGCAGCATCATCACCGCATCGGACTTCGGCAGCACGTCGTCGAGGCTGTAGGAGACCTCGCACGGCCAGGTCTCCACGCCGATCGGGACGAGCGTGGGCGGGGCCACCAGGGTGACCTCGGCGCCGAGGGTGTGCAGCAGGTGGACGTTGGAGCGGGCCACGCGGCTGTGCAGGACGTCGCCGACGATGGTGATCCGGCGGCCGTTCAGGTCCTTGCCGAGGCCGGCGTCGCGGCCGACCAGGCGGCGGCGCATGGTGAAGGCGTCCAGCAGGGCCTGGGTGGGGTGCTCGTGGGTGCCGTCGCCGGCGTTGACGACGGCGGAGTCGATCCAGCCGGAGGTCGCGAGCCGGTAGGGGGCGCCGGAGGCGTGGTGGCGGATGACGACCGCGTCGGCGCCCATGGCCTCCAGGGTCAGTGCGGTGTCCTTCAGGGATTCGCCCTTGGAAACGGACGAGCCCTTGGCGGAGAAGTTGATGACGTCGGCCGAGAGCCGCTTGGCGGCCGCTTCGAAGGAGATCCGGGTGCGGGTCGAGTCCTCGAAGAAGAGGTTGACGACGGTGAGGCCGCGCAGGGTGGGCAGCTTCTTGATCGGCCGGTCCGCGACGCGGGCCATCTCCTCGGCGGTGTCGAGGATCAGGACGGCGTCGTCGCGCGTGAGGTCGGCGGCCGAGATGAGGTGGCGCTTCATCTGGATGGCTCCGTAGGTCGGGAGGGCAGGCGGACTGACGGGCAGAGGTGCGAGCGGGCAGGGCAGGCCGCGGCGCGGGCCCGGTCGGGGCCCGTCACTCGGACGGTCTACTGACCTGCTGCCTGGGCGGTCCGCTGGCCGAGCAGCACGGCGTCACGGCCGTCCTCCTCCTGGAGCTGGACCTTGACGGTCTCCCGCAGCGAGGTGGGGAGGTTCTTGCCGACGTAATCGGCGCGGATCGGCAGTTCGCGGTGGCCTCTGTCGACGAGGACCGCGAGCTGCACGGCGCGGGGGCGGCCGAGGTCGCCGAGGGCGTCCAGGGCGGCGCGGATGGTGCGGCCGGAGAAGAGCACGTCGTCGACGAGGACGACCAGCCGGCCGTCGAGGTCGTCACCGGGGATCTCGGTGCGACCGATCGCACGGGCGGGCTTCATCCGCAGGTCGTCGCGGTACATGGTGATGTCGAGGGAGCCGACCGGGATCTTCGTACCGGTGATCTCTTCGAGCTTGGCGGCCAGCCGGCGGGCGAGGTGGACACCGCGGGTGGGAATGCCGAGGAGCACCACGTCATCGGCGCCCTTGGCGCGTTCGACGATCTCGTGGGCGATGCGGGTCAGGACCCGCGCGATGTCCTGCGCTTCGAGAACGGGGCGCATGGAATCGGTGTTCTGCTGGGTGTCCATGAAAAGGACCTCCTTCTCCGCCTCACGGGACGGACCTTAAAGGACGTCTGATGTACGCCTCACACGGTACCAGGGTGAGGCCGGTGACTCGGACCGGGCCGGTACGGAAGGGCTCTCAGAGGGCTCCTGTGACGACCCCCAGGGGGGCGACGAAGACCATTCGGCTTGACGCATCCAAGTAACGCTGCGTAACCTCACAGTGAGTTACCAGCCGCGCGGCGGAGCCGCACGTAGGTACGTAGTTACGTAGTCGCAGTGTCCACCAGTCACAGCGTCACAGCGTCCGGGAGCGTTATGTCCAGCGAATACGCCAAACAGCTCGGGGCCAAGCTCCGCGCGATCCGCACCCAGCAGGGCCTTTCCCTCCACGGTGTCGAGGAGAAGTCCCAGGGTCGGTGGAAGGCCGTGGTGGTCGGTTCGTACGAGCGCGGGGACCGCGCCGTGACCGTCCAGCGTCTCGCCGAGCTGGCGGACTTCTACGGGGTTCCGGTGCAGGAGCTGCTGCCGGGTACGACTCCCGGCGGGGCTGCCGAGCCGCCGCCGAAGCTTCGTCTCGATCTGGAGCGCCTGGCGGGCGTCCCGGCCGAGAAGGCGGGCCCGCTGCAGCGTTACGCGGCGACGATCCAGAGCCAGCGTGGCGACTACAACGGCAAGGTGCTGTCGATCCGCCAGGACGACCTGCGCACCCTGGCCGTCATCTACGACCAGTCCCCCTCGGTCCTGACCGAGCAGCTGATCAGCTGGGGCGTGCTGGACGCGGACGCGCGTCGCGCGGTGGCGCACGAGGAACTCTGAGCCTCGGGCTTCGGACCAGCAGAAACGTTTACCGGCGGGGGGGGGGGGGGGGGGGGGGGGGGGGGGCGGGGGGGGGGGGGGGGGGGGGGGGGGCGCGGGCCGCCCCCGCCGCCCCCCCCCCCCCCCCCCCCCGCGGGGGGGGGGCCGCCCCCCGCCCGGGGGGCCCCCCCCCCCCCCGCCGGTTTTTTCGTTCTCCGACCCGGCACCCCGACCCCGCGCCGCGCTCCCCCGCGGCCGCGCCATACGGAAGGGCCCGCGACGCGTACGTCGCGGGCCCTTCCGTATGGCGGTGCCGGCGCTGGGCCGTGCGGTCAGCTCTCGCTGCGCCGCAGGCTCGGCTTCAGGTCCTTGAAGCGGGCCAGCAGCCCGTTCACGAACGAGGGGGACTCGTCCGTCGAGAACTCCTTGGCCAGCTGGACGGCCTCGTCGATGGCCACGGCGTCCGGGGTGTCGTCCACCCAGATCAGCTCGTAGGCACCGAGCCGCAGGATGTTCCGGTCCGCGACCGGCATGCGGTCGAGGTCCCAGTCCACGGCGTAGGTGATGATCAGATCGTCGATGCGGTTCACCTTGTCGGCGTAACCCTCGACGAGATCCATCGTGAAGGCGCTGACCGGCGGCTGCCGGTCGTCCGACCGCGCGTGGCGGATCCAGTCCGCGAGGACCTCGCGCACGGGCACGCCGCGCTGGTCGGCCTCGAAAAGGATCTGGAAGGCGCGCTTGCGCGCATTGCTCCGAGCAGCCACGGGTTAGTTGCTCTTCCGGCCGAGGTAGTCGCTGGTGCGGGTGTCGACCTTGACCGTCTCGCCCGTGGTGATGAAGAGCGGGACCTGGATCTCGTAGCCGGTCTCCAGGGTGGCGGGCTTGGTGCCACCGGTGGAGCGGTCGCCCTGGACGCCCGGGTCGGTGTGCTGGATCTTGAGCTCGACCGCGGCCGGGAGCTCGACGTAGAGCACCTCGCCCTCGTGCTGGGCGACGGAGGCGGTGAAGCCCTCGATCAGGAAGTTGGCGGCGTCACCGACGGCCTTGCGGTCGACCATGAGCTGGTCGTAGGTGTCCATGTCCATGAAGACGAAGTAGTCGCCGTCCATGTACGAGAACTGCATGTCGCGGCGGTCGATGGTGGCCGTGTCGACCTTGACGCCGGCGTTGAAGGTCTTGTCGACGACCTTGCCCGACAGCACGTTCTTGAGCTTGGTGCGCACGAAGGCCGGGCCCTTGCCGGGCTTGACGTGCTGGAACTCGACGACGGACCAGAGCTGGCCCCCGTCGAGCTTCAGCACCATGCCGTTCTTGAGGTCGTTCGTGGAAGCCACGGTTGCGGAATCTCCTGCACTGGAAGACCACGGGCGCGCGCACAGCCCGGCGGAGCCGGCTAGAGCGCGAGCAGTTCCTTGGTCGTAATGGTGAGTAGCTCGGGACCGCCGTCCGCCTCGGGGCGCACGACGAGCGTGTCATCGATCCGGACACCTCCCCGGCCCGGGAGGTGAACCCCCGGTTCGACGGTGACCGGCACGCAAGCGTCCAGTTTACCCATTGCCGTAGGTGCAAGCTGCGGGTCCTCGTCGATTTCGAGGCCCACACCGTGTCCGGTCCACGGAGCGAGGGCTTCCGAGTGGCCCGCGGAGTCCAGGACGGAACGCGCGGCGTGGTCCACGTCCCGGTACGCGGCCCCGGGCAGCAGGGCCTCACGCCCGGCCCGCTGGGCGGTGAACACGAGGTCGTACAGCTCGATCTGCCAGTCGGCCGGGCTGGTGCCGATCACGAAGGTCCGGCCGATCTCGCACCGGTAGCCGCGGTAGTTGGCGCCCAGGCAGACCGTGAGGAAGTCACCCTCCTCCACCCTGCGGTCGGAGGGCCGGTGCCGGGAGCGGCCGGAGTGCGGGCCGGTGCCGACGGAGGTCGGGAAGGCCGGGCCGTCCGCCCCGTGGTCGACGAGCCGGCGCTCCAGCTCCAGAGCCAGGTGGCGTTCGGTGCGCCCGACGAGGATCGACTCCAGCAGCTCGCCGAGGGCCTGGTCGGCGATCTCGGCGGCGATCCGCAGGCAGGCGATCTCCTCCTCGTCCTTGACGAGGCGCTGCTGCTCCACGGCCGTGCCGAGGTCGGCGAGACGCAGTTTGGGCGCGACGGAGCGCAGGGCCCGGTGCCTGGCGACGGTGAGGTGGTGTTCCTCCACCGCGAGCGAGTCGGCCCGTAGCGAGGCGGTCAGATCGGCGGCCGCGACGGCCGGGTCCCCGCCGGGGCTGCCCAGGACGGCGGCGTTCAGGTGTTCGTCGAGGCGGCCCTCGTCGGCCTCGCCGGTGGGCGGCGCGGCGCAGAAGAGCATGTCCTCGGCAGGGCCGACGAGCAGCACCGCGCCGATCGGGGACGCCCCGGAGAGGTAGCGCACGTTCGCCGGACGCGTGATCAGTGCGGCGGCGTTCCCCGCGGCAGCGCATCGGTCGCGAAGCAGGTCCCGGCGGACGGCGTACACGTCTGACATGTCTTCGAGCGTACGAGCGCCCCGCCGATCCGGCCCGGCGAGCGCGTCCGGACGGGCCCCCGGCCGCTACTGGCCGGGCCGACCGCCCGGGGCGGACAGAGCGCGGGCCAAGGCCTCGTCGAGGGCGCGGGCGGTGCCCTCGACGTCGAGGTGGGAGTTGTCGATGATCGGCAGGCCGGAGCCGTACCAGCCGGCCATCCGGCCGTGGATCCGCGCGACCTCCTCGTCGGAGAGCCGGCGGTTGCCGGAGCGCTCGGCGTTGCGCTCCAGGACGATCTCCAGACCGGGCAGCAGCACGACCGGCAGCAGGTTGGGCCCCACGTGCCGCTTCCAGCCGCCGAGCCCGACCACGGGCCGGTCGGGGAAGACGGCGTCGTCCAGGATGCAGGAGATGCCGTTCGCCAGGTAGTTGCGGGCGGCGAAGCCGCAGGTGCGGCGGGCGAGCCGGTACTGGGCCTCGGAGTGCTCGTTCCAGCCCGCCTGGGGGTCCGCGAAGCCCGAGCAGACCCACTCGCGGACGTCGTCCAGGCTGACGTGGGCGGTCGGCACGGGCCGACTGCCGGCCCAGTGCCGGGCGACGGTGGTCTTACCGGCGCCGGCCGGGCCGATCAGCAGCACGGCGAGGACCGCCCCGCCGGTGCCCGGCACGGCGGGAGGCAGCGGGATGTGCCCGGTGGCCTCCGGCACGGCGGGCACCGGCTGCGAGGGATACGACGGCTGCTGATGGGGCTGGTGGGGCGGTTGAGGCGGAGACTGCGGCGGGGGTGAACCCGGCCAGCCGTGCGCCGGGGGTATCGGCGGCTGCGGGGGCGCCGCCGGGCGCGGTCCCGGCTGCCACGGGCCCGCGCCCCCACCCCCCACTCCGTGCTGCATCCGCTGCCACTCCGTCTCGTTCAAGCGACTGATGCGAGAACGTTATATGACTGCCGGGGCCCGACCGTCCACCAGCGCCGTCAGCAGGGTGTCAGGCGGAGATCTCGTCCGCCAGTGCGCGCAGCGCCAGCCGGTACGAACCGATACCGAAGCCCGCCACCGTGCCGGTCGCCACGGCGGCGATGACCGAGGTGTGGCGGAACTCCTCGCGGGCGTACGGGTTCGAGATGTGCACCTCGATCAGCGGCGCCGTGCGCTGCGCGGCCGCGTCCCGCATGCCGTACGAGTAGTGGGTGAAGGCCCCCGGGTTGATGACCACGGGGATCTTCCCGTCCGCCGCCTCGTGCAGCCAGCGGATGAGCTCGCCCTCGTCGTTGGTCTCGCGGACCTCGACGTCGAAGCCGAGCTCCTCGCCCAGCGAACGGCAGCTCTCCACCAGACCCGCGTACGAGGTGGCCCCGTACACATCGGGCTCCCGCGAGCCGAGCCGGCCCAGGTTCGGGCCGTTCAGCACGAGGACGGGGCGGCTCACGCCGACACCTCGCCGTAGGCGGCGACCAGGTGCGCCGGGTCGGGACCCTCCAGGACGGTCGGCTTCGCCAGCCCGTCGAGGACGATGAAGCGCAGCAGGTTGCCGCGGGACTTCTTGTCGACCTGCATGGTCTGGAGCAGCTTGGACCACTGGTCGCCGCGGTAGGTCAGCGGCAGCCCGACCGAGGCGAGGACCGCCTTGTGCCGGTCGGCCGTCGCGTCGTCGAGCCGGCCCGCGAGTCGGCCGAGCTCGGCGGCGAAGACCATGCCGACGGACACGGCCGCGCCGTGCCGCCACTTGTAGCGCTCGTTCTTCTCGATGGCGTGCGCGAGGGTGTGGCCGTAGTTGAGGATCTCGCGGAGTCCCGACTCCTTGAGGTCGCTGGAGACCACGTCGGCCTTGACCTGGATGGAGCGCACGATGAGCTCGGCGGTGTGCGGGCCCTCGGGCGTACGGGCCGCCGCCGGGTCCTCCTCGATCAGGTCGAGGATCACCGGGTCGGAGATGAACCCGGCCTTGATGATCTCGGCGAGACCGCTGACGTAGTCGTTGACCGGCAGCGAGTCGAGGGCCGCGAGGTCGCAGAGCACGCCGGCCGGCGGGTGGAAGGCGCCCACGAGGTTCTTGCCCTCGGCGGTGTTGATGCCGGTCTTGCCGCCGACGGCCGCGTCCACCATCGCGAGGACCGTGGTCGGTACGGCGACCCAGCGCACCCCGCGCAGCCAGGTCGCGGCGACGAAGCCCGCGAGGTCGGTGGTGGCTCCCCCGCCGACACCGACGATCACGTCGGTGCGGGTGAAACCGGACTGCCCCAGCGCCTTCCAGCAGTACGCGGCCACCTCGACCGTCTTGGCCTCCTCGGCGTTCGGCACCTGGATGGCGACCGCCTCGTAGCCCTGTTCGGCCAGGTCGTCGCGCAGCGCCTCACCGGTGGAGGCCAGCGCCTCGGGGTGGATCACGGCGACCCGCTGGGCCTTCGTACCGATCAGGGAGCCGAGCTCGCCGAGCAGCTGCCGTCCGACCAGCACGTCGTACGCGTCGTGTCCGGCGCTCGCGCCGACGTGGATCCGCGTCACCTGGTCTGTCATACGTCCTTCAACTCCAGAGCGTCGAGGACCGCCTGGGCGACCTCTTCGGGGGTGCGGTCGTCGGTTGCCACCACGACGCGCGCGACTTCGGTGTACAGGGGGCGCCGGGCGTCCATCAGCTCGCGCCACTGGCGGCGCGGGTTGACGGCGAGCAGCGGGCGCGCGGCGCCGAGGCCGACGCGCCGTACGGCTTCTTCGACGTCCATCGACAGGTAGGCGACGGGCAGGCCGGCCAGCAGTTCGCGGGTGCCCTCGTCGAGGACGGCTCCGCCGCCGAGTGCGAGGACGCCGGTGTGCCCGGCGACGGCGGCGGCGACCGCCTGCCGCTCCAGGTCACGGAAGTACGGCTCCCCCTCGTCGACGAAGATGTCGGAGATCTCGCGACCTTGGGCCGCGACGATGTCGGCGTCGGTGTCCCGGTAGGGGACGCCGAGTCGCTCGGCGAGCAGGGCTCCTACCGTGGACTTGCCGGAGCCCATCGGTCCGACGAGGACGACCAGTGGTCCGGCGGTCACCGGATCTGCAGGTGGTCGAGGTACGAGCGGACGTTGCGACGGGTCTCCGGCACGGAGTCACCACCGAACTTCTCCACGACCGCGTCGGCCAGGACCAGGGCCACCATCGCCTCGGCGACGATGCCCGCGGCCGGCACGGCACACACGTCGGAACGCTGGTGGTGGGCCACCGCCGCCTCACCCGTCGCCACGTCCACCGTCGCGAGCGCCTTCGGCACCGTCGCGATCGGCTTCATCGCGGCACGGACCCGCAGCAGCTCACCGGTGGTGAGACCGCCCTCGGTGCCGCCGGAGCGGCCGGAGGTCCGCTTGAGGCCCTCGGGGGTGGAGACGATCTCGTCGTGCGCCTCGGAGCCGGGCACGCGGGCGAGATCGAATCCGTCGCCGACCTCGACGCCCTTGATCGCCTGGATGCCCATGAGGGCGGCGGCGAGGCGTGCGTCGAGTCGGCGGTCCCAGTGGACGTGCGAGCCGAGGCCGACCGGCACCCCGTACGCCAGCACCTCCACCACTCCCCCCAAGGTGTCGCCGTCCTTGTGGGCCTGGTCGATCTCCGCCACCATCGCCTTCGACGCGTCGGCGTCGAGGCAGCGCACCGGGTCGGCGTCGAGCTTCTCGACGTCGGCGGGGGTCGGGTACACGCCGTACGGGGCCTTGGCCGAGGCCAGCTCCACCACGTGCGAGACGATCTCGATCCCTGCGACCTCCTTGATGAAGGACCGGGCGACCGCGCCGAGCGCCACCCGGGCGGCCGTCTCCCGGGCGCTGGCGCGCTCCAGGATCGGCCGGGCCTCGGAGAAGCCGTACTTCTGCATGCCGGCCAGGTCGGCGTGACCGGGCCGCGGACGGGTCAGCGCCGCGTTACGACCGGTCTCCTTCAACAGCGAGGGATCGACCGGGTCGGCCGACATCACCGTCTCCCACTTCGGCCACTCGGTGTTGCCGATCATGACCGCGACCGGACCGCCCTGGGACAGGCCGTGCCGGACACCACCCAGGAAGGTGATCTCGTCCTGCTCGAACTTCATGCGGGCACCGCGGCCATAACCGAGTCGGCGACGGGCCAGGTGATCGGCCACCAGCTCGGTGGTGACCGGAACGCCGGCGGGAAGACCCTCCAGCGTCGCGACCAGTGCCGGGCCGTGCGACTCTCCTGCGGTCAGCCAACGCAACCTGCTCAACGATGCTCCTCATGCTCGCGCCTGGTACAGCGACGGCGCGATCGGGTGCGCGGCCCGGACCCGCCTCACCCGATCCTCCCATGTCCGGAGGGGTTTATCGGGCCCCGGTCCAGCTATCGGACGCCTGGGGCGTCAGCGGGACCGTCGGCCGCGCTCGCGCTGCCAGGTGATCCCGTACCAGAGGACGACGGAACCGAAGAGTCCGAGAATGAGCGCCTTGGCCCACAGGGGCAGGGTTCCGAAGGCCACCCTGCCCATGCTGAAGAGGACGAAGGGGAGATCCCACTTCGACGCCAGTACCTGTTCCGTGCTGTTCCCGTCCATGCCGCCCCCTGTGAATGCGCAGGTGGAAAGCCTAACGGGCGGCGAGCGCCCGCTCTCCCGCCGCCCTCATGGCAGCGAGCGGACCCGGGGTCCGGCCGGTCATCCGCTCCACCTGGAGCACGGCCTGGTGGACGAGGAGGTCGAGCCCGCCGACGACCTGGCCGCCCTGCCGCGACCAGGCGGCGGCCAGCGGGGTCGGCCAGGGGTCGTAGAGGACGTCGAAGAGGGTGCCCGCCCCCTCGGGTACGGACACCGCCAGGGCGTCGGTCGTACCGGCCGGGGTGGTGGCGATCACGAGCGGCGCGGACAGCGCCGCGGCCGCCTCGGACCAGTCGGCCGTGCGGACGGGCACGCCGAGCCGCTCGCCCCACTGCCGCATCTCGTCGGCGCGGGCCGCCGAGCGGACGTACGCCGTGACCTCGCCGGAGCAGATCCGCGCCAGGGCGGCGAGCGCCGAGGAGGCGGTGGCCCCGGCGCCGAGGACGGCGGCGGAGGTCACCTTCTCGATGCCGCGCTCGTGGAGCGCGGCCACGATGCCGGGGATGTCGGTGTTGTCGCCGACGCGTCGTCCGTCCTCGGTGAACACGACCGTGTTGACCGTCTCGACGGAGGCCGCCGTGTCGCTGATGCCGTCCAGCAACGGGATGATCGCCCGCTTGAGCGGCATGGTCAGGGACAGCCCGGCCCACTCGGGGCCGAGTTCTGCCACGAACTCCGGGAGCGCGGCCTCGTCGATCTCGAAGCGGTCGTACGACCAGTCGTCGAGGCCGAGCTCCTGGTAAGCGGCGCGGTGCAGCACCGGCGAGAGCGAGTGCTCGATGGGCGAACCCAACACCGCGGCCCTTATGCGTGACATGTCCTGCTAACCGCCGTTCTTCTGCTTCTGCCGTTCCTGGAACTCGTTGGCCAGCTTGGTGTGCTCTTCGTAGGTCTTGGTGAAGGTCGTCGTGTTGCCGTCGACCGACACGAAGAACATCCAGCCGCCGTGGTCCGGGTTGAGCGTAGCGGTCAGCGCGTCCAGACCCGGGTTGTTGATCGGACCGGTGGGCAGTCCCCTGATGAAGTGCGTGTTGTAGGGGTTGTCGAAGGCCTGGGCTTCCTTCAGGTTGAAGTTGATCTCGCTCTGGTTCTTGACGTAGTTGTACGTCGAGTCGAACTGGAGCTTCTGGTTCGTGACGTCGTTGGTCTTCTTGAGGCGGTTGTAGACCACCTCGGCCATCTTCCGGAAGTCGTCGTGGTTCTTGCCCTCGGCGTTGACGAGGCTGGCGACCGTGACCACCTGGAGCGGATTCTGCAGGCCCAGTTCCTTGGCCTTGCCCTCGATGCCCAGCTCCGCGTACTTGTCGGTCGCGTTCTTGACCATCTGCTTGAGCAGCGAGTCGGGAGTGCTGTCCTTGCTGAGGTCGTAGCGCGCCGGGTACAGGAAGCCTTCGAGCGGGTCGATGAGCTTCGGGTCGTTGTTCGCCCAGGCCGGCAGGCCGAGGTTCTTGACCTCGCGCTTGGCGGTCTCGGCGGTGGTGCCCTCCTGCTGGCCCAGCTTCTTGTCGATCGCCGCGTACACCGCGGAGTTGCGCATGCCCTCGCTGACCGTGATGACGTTCAGCTTCGAGGGGTCGCTCATCACCTCGACCGCGGACGCGGCCGACATCTGCTTCCGGAGCGGGTAGACACCGGCCTGGATGGCCTTGCCCGGAGGGAGCTTGGACGCGGCGTCGACGAACGCCTGCCCACTGGCGACGACGCCCGCCTTCTTGAGGATCAGACCCATCTGCAGGAGGCCCGAGCCCTTGGGGATCTCGACGTCGACGATGTCGCCGGTGCCCTCGCCCGCGAAGTCCTCGGCCGAGCTGAACCTGGCCTTGATGTAGTTGTAGCCGTAGTAGCCGCCACCGCCGACCACACCGAGGATGACGACCGCGGCCACGAGGCAGGCCGTGCCGCTGCGCTTCTTGGGCTTGCCGCCCTTGGAACGGCCACCACGGCCGTCACCGTCGTCCTCGCCGTCACGCCCTCCACCGGCCGTGAGGAGGCCCTCCTCCGGCTCCTCCGCGGGCTCCGGCTCCTCGACGGGCTCCGGCTCCAGGTTCCGCCGGCCCGGGGGCTGCGGCGGCGCGTAGGCGTCCTCCGTGCTGTAGAGGTCGGGGGCCTCACCGGGGTAGCCCGCCACGGGCTGCTGCGTGTACGGGTCCACGCCCGCGTACAGATCGGTCTGCGCCGCCGCCGTGTACCGGCCCTGGCCGGTGTCCCAGCCCTGACTGTCGTACACCGGCTGCTGCGGCTGCTGCGGCTGCTGGACATAGCCCGGCTGCTGCCCGGCGTACTGCTGCTGCGGGTACTGGCCCTGGCCCTGCATGTACTGCTGCTGGGGCTGGGGCTGCTGGGATTGCTGCTGCGCCTGCTGCGGGTACTGCCCCTGCTGTGGGTACTGCTGCTGCGGATACTGCTGCTGCTGGTACTCCGGGTACTGCGGGTACTGCTGGTGCTGGGGGTACTGCTGCTGGTACTGCGGCTCCTGTGGGTACTCCTGCTGCTGCGGGGCACCGGCGTAAGGCACCTGGCCCTGCTGGGTCTGGTGCCCGGTCCACCCCTGGTCCCCGTACAGGGGGTCCTCGGGGTGCCAGGGTTCGGGGCCACGGCCCCGGCCATACTCAGTCATCGGTCCCCTAGAGCCGCGAGACGGAGGCCACGGACTCCGTCGTCCGTGGCACCCGGTTCCGCCTCTTTGACGGTGGGCGACGGCTGTTCGAATGCCGTCTCATCGCGCGGAACGTTACCGTATCGCGATCAGACAACCACTTCGACGCACTCACCAGGCGGATTACCTGATACCCGTTCGGTCTCAAGAGCGTTCTGAAGGATCACCACAGCGGCTGCCTGGTCGATGACCGACCGACCCTTCTTGGCGTTCTTCCCGGAGGCCCGCAGGCCCTGGGCGGCGGTGACCGTGGTCATCCGCTCGTCCACCAGTCGGACCGTCACCGGCTTGATGCCCTTGGCGAGTTCGTTCGCGAAGACGCGCACCTTGGCCGCGGCCGGCCCCTCCCGCCCGCTGAGCGAGCGGGGAAGGCCGACCACGACTTCGAGGGGCTCGTACTCCTCGACGAGCTGCCGCAGCCTCCGGTGGGCGAAGGGGATGTCCCGGCCCGGAACGGTTTCCACCGGTGTGGCCAGCACCCCGTCGGGGTCGCACGAGGCGACCCCGATACGGGCGTCACCGACGTCGATGGCGAGCCGGCGGCCGCGGCGCAGAGTCATCGTCAGGCCGTCTCGACGACGAGGCGCTCGACGGCGCTGATGGCCTCCGGAACGGCGGCCGGGTTCTGGCCGCCGCCCTGGGCGACGTCCGGCTTGCCGCCGCCGCCACCACCGAGGGTCTTGGCGGCCGTACGGACCAGGTCGCCCGCCTTGAGGCCGCGCTCGCGGGCGGCCTCGTTGGTGGCGATCACGGTCAGCGGGCGGTCGTTCGCCACGGTGAACAGGGCCACGACGGCCGGGCGGTCGCCGGGGATGCGGCCGCGGACGTCGAGGACCAGCTTGCGCAGGTCGTCGGCGCCGATGCCGTCCGCCACCTGGCCGACGACGAGGGCGACGCCCTTGATGTCCTGGGCGTTCTGGGCGAGCCCGGCCGCGGCCTGGAGGACCTTCTCCGCGCGGAACTTCTCGATCTCCTTCTCGGCGTCCTTCAGCTTGCCGAGCATGGAGGCGATCTTCTCGGGCAGCTCCTCCGGACGGCCCTTGACCAGCTCCTGGAGCTGGGCGACGACCGTGTGCTCCTTGGCGAGGAAGTTGTACGCGTCCACACCCACCAGGGCCTCGACGCGGCGCACGCCGGAGCCGATGGAGGACTCGCCGAGCAGCTTCACCAGGCCCAGCTGGGCGGTGTTGCCGACGTGCGTGCCGCCGCACAGCTCCTTGGAGAAGTCGCCGATGGTCACGACGCGCACGCGCTCGCCGTACTTCTCGCCGAACTCGGCGATGGCGCCCTGCTTCTTCGCCTCGTCGATGCTCATGATCTCGGCGGTGACGTCGAGCTCGCGCGAGAGCACGTCGTTGATCTTCTGCTCGACGTCGGTGAGGACCGAGCCGGGGACGGCGTTCGGGGAACCGAAGTCGAAGCGGAAGCGGCCGGGGCTGTTCTCGGAGCCGGCCTGGGCGGCCGTGGGGCCGAGGGCGTCGCGCAGCGCCTGGTGGGTCAGGTGCGTGGCCGAGTGGGCGCGGGCGATGGCCCGGCGGCGGTGGACGTCGATGGCGGCGTACGCGGAGGCGCCCACCGTCACCTCGCCGACCTGGACGGAGCCCTTGTGCACCGAGACGCCCGGAACCGGCTGCTGCACGTCGCGGACGACGATGACGGCGCCCGAGTCGAGCTTGATCCGGCCCTGGTCGGCGAGCTGGCCGCCGCCCTCGGCGTAGAAGGGGGTGCGGTCGAGGACGACCTCGACGTCGTCGCCCTCGGAGGCGGCGGGCGCGGAGACGCCGTTGACCAGCAGGCCGACGATGGTGGACTCGCCCTGGTTGGTGGCGTAGCCGGTGAACTCGGTGGCACCGGCGCCGTCGGCGATCTCCCGGTAGGCGGACATGTCCGCGTGGCCGGTCTTCTTGGCCTTGGCATCGGCCTTGGCGCGGTCGCGCTGCTCCTGCATGAGGCGGCGGAAGCCGGGCTCGTCCACGGTCAGGCCCTGCTCGGCGGCCATCTCGAGGGTGAGGTCGATCGGGAAGCCCCAGGTGTCGTGGAGCAGGAACGCCTTGTCGCCGGAGAGGACCGTGCCGCCGGTGGCCTTGGTCTCGGTCACGGCGGTGTCGAGGATGTTGGTGCCACCCTTGATGGCCTTCAGGAACGCGGCTTCCTCGGCGAGCGCGACGGTCTCGATGCGCTTGCGGTCGGTGACGAGCTCGGGGTACTGCTGCCCCATCGTGTTGATCACGACGTCGACCAGGGCCTGGACGACGGGACCGGTGGCGCCCATGAGGCGCATGTTGCGGATGGCGCGGCGCATGATGCGGCGCAGCACGTAGCCGCGGCCCTCGTTGCCGGGGGTGACGCCGTCGCCGATGAGCATGGTCGAGGTGCGGATGTGGTCGGCGACCACGCGCAGCGAGACGTCCGTGCCCTGGGCGGCGCCGTAGCGGACGCCGGTCAGCTCGGTGGCCTTGTCCATGACGACGCGCAGGGTGTCGGTCTCGTACATGTTCTGCACGCCTTGCAGGATCATCGCGAGGCGTTCGAGGCCGAGACCGGTGTCGATGTTCTTCGACGGCAGGTCGCCGAGGATCGGGAAGTCTTCCTTCCCGTCGCCGGCGCCGCGCTCGTACTGCATGAAGACCAGGTTCCAGATCTCCACGTAGCGCTCGTCGTTGACGGCCGGGCCGCCCTCGACGCCGAATTCGGGGCCGCGGTCGTAGTTGATCTCGGAGCAGGGACCGCAGGGACCCGGGACGCCCATGGACCAGAAGTTGTCCTTCTTGCCCAGGCGCTGGATGCGCTCGGCGGGAACGCCGATCTTCTCGCGCCAGATCTGCTCGGCCTCGTCGTCGTCGAGGTAGACGGTGATCCAGAGCTTCTCGGGCTCGAGGCCGTAGCCGCCGTCCGCCACGGAGCTGGTCAGCAGCTCCCAGGCGTACTTGATGGCGCCTTCCTTGAAGTAGTCCCCGAAGGAGAAGTTGCCGCACATCTGGAAGAACGTGCCGTGGCGGGTGGTCTTGCCGACCTCTTCGATGTCCGGCGTGCGGACGCACTTCTGGACGCTGGTGAGCGTCGGGGCCGGAGGCTTCGTCTCACCCAGGAAGTAGGGCTTGAACGGCACCATGCCCGCGGGCACCAGCAGCAGAGTCGGGTCGTCCGCGATGAGCGACGCCGAAGGGACAACGGCGTGACCGCGCTCCTCGAAGAAGCTCAGCCAGCGGCGGCGAATCTCAGCCGACTCCATCAGTGGTCCTCATTCCGGTCGTACGAAAAATTGGGTCGGTAGGTGGTCTTGGTGTTCTCGATGGCCCGCAGTCGCCGGGGCCCGGGAAGGGCCGTGACGTTGTCGGGCCGGTCGGGATCCTGGTGGAGCCCCAGTGCGTCGTTCAGCTCGTCCTCGCGCTGCGTCATTCCCGCTTTGACGTCGAGGGCGAAGTCCTTGAGGCGGTGTCCCGCCTCCACGGCCTTGTCGGCCGCCTGGGCGGCGAGACTCTCCGGTGTCAGCTTCTTCAGCTGACGGTTGACCTTGGTGGTGGCCCACACGCCGGCGGCTGCGCCTGCGGTGAACCAGAAGGCTCGGCGGAACATCGGCGGTCTCAGCCCTTCTGCTTGCGGCGCCGGGCGGCCGGCACCGTACGTCCAACGATCACGGTTCGGCGGGATGCCTTCGGCGGTGTGCCGCCCGACGGCGCGGCGTCCCCCTTGCCCAGCGCCTTGCGGACGCCGTAGCCGAAGGCCGCGACCTTCACCAGCGGCCCGCCGAAGGCGGTGGCCACGGTCGAGGACAGCGCGGAGGCGTTGGAGGTGACCTCCTGCACGTCGCTCGCGATGGCGTCGACCCGGTCGAGCTGGGTGCGCGCGGAGCGGACGGTGGTGGAGGCGTCGGCGAGCAGGGGAACGGCTTGGTCGGTCACCTCGGCCACCAGCTTGGTGGTCGCCCTGAGCACCTGGGCCAGCCTCACCAGGGCCACGGCGAGGAAGGAGATCAGGATGGCCCAGAAGACGGCCACGATGATCCCGGCCACCTCTACACCGGACACGTCACACCGCTCTCTGTCTGTACCTGAACCGCAGGACTATTCGCCCTCCGACCCTATCGCGCCGGAGATCCTCGGCCGTACCGGAAATCCGGGAGGACCGGGCCCGCCTTGAACGCAGCGCATCCGGACCAGTACCCTCCGTGTCCCATGCGACAGACACCCCCTCGAAGTACCGCCGGAGGCAATCTTCCCTCGGAGCTCGGCCGGTTCGTCGGGCGGGGTGGCGAACTCGCCCAGCTGGGGCGGCTCCTGGAGTCCTCGCGGCTCGTGACGGTGACCGGTCTGGGCGGGGTGGGCAAGTCGCGGCTCGTGCTGGCGGCGGCCCGGGCCGCGGCCGAGGGATCGCAGGAACGCTACTGCGACGGGGTCCGGCTGGCCGAGCTGGCCACCGTACGGGATCCCGCGCTGCTGGAGCTGGCCCTGGCCGAGGCGCTCCAGCTGACCGATCACACCACCCGGCCGCTCCGCACCGTCCTGGCCGAGCACCTGGCCGGACGGCGGCTGCTGCTGGTCCTGGACGGCTTCGAGCAGTTGGTCGACGCGTGCGCCGACCTGGTCCGGGAGCTGCTGCGCAGCTGCCCCGGTCTGCATGTCCTCGCGGCGGGCCGGCGCCCGCTGGCCCTGGACGGGGAATCGACCTTCCCGCTGGCCCCGCCGGCCGCCGAGGAGGCCCTGGCTCTGCTGGTGGCGCGGGCGACCGCGGTCGACCCGGCGTTCGCGGTGACCGCGGAGAACCGGGCCGCCCTGGTCGAGCTGTGCGCCCGCCTCGACGGGATCCCGCTGGCGCTGGAGCTGGCGGCGGGCCGGCTGCGGACCCTCTCCCCCGAGCAGGTGCTGGCCCGGCTGGAGGACCGCTTCGCGTTGCTGACGGGCGGGGTGCGCGGCGGGCTCGCCCGGCACCGGGCGCTGCGGACGGCCATCGGGTGGAGCCATGAGCTGTGCACGCCGGCGGAGCGGCTGCTGTGGGCGCGGCTGTCGGTGTTCGCGGGGCAGTTCGACCTCGACGCCGTCGAATACGTGTGCGCGGGTCCGGATCTGCCGGTGGAGGACGTGTTGGACCTGGTCGGGGAACTCCTGGCCCAGTCCCTGTTGGTCCGGGAGGAGACCCCCGCCGGAGTGCGGTTCCGCATGCTGGAGACCGTACGGGTGTACGGGGCGGGCTGGCTGGAGTCGCTGGGCGACGCCGGGCGGCTGCGGCGGCGCCATCGGGACTGGTACCTGGGTCTGGCGACGTGGTGCGAGCTGGACTGGTTCAGCCCGCGCCAGCAGGAGGTGGCCGCGCTGGTGGAGGTGGAGCTGCCGAACGTGCGGCTCGCCCTGGAGTGCTGCCTGGACGAGCCGGACGAGGCGCATCTGGGCCAGTACCTGGCGGGGACCCTGTGGTTCTACTGGGCGGGCTGCGGGCGGCTGACCGAGGGGCGGCACTGGCTGGAGCGGACCCTGGAGCCGGTGGACCGGGCGGTGGAGTACGAGAGCTCGCGGCTGAAGGCCCTGTGGGTGCTGGGCTATGTGGCGGCCCTGCAGGGGGACGCGACGGCCTCGATGAGCGCCTTGTACGAGTGCCGGGACGGGGCGGCGCAGAGCGGGAACCCGGTGGCCGCGGCGTACGCGGTGCACCGGATGGGCTGCCTGGCGTTGGTCTCGGACGACATGGCGCGCGCCCGGGAGCTGTTGGGCACGGCGCTGGAGCAGTACCGGGCGGCGGGCGAACTGAACAGCAACGTACTGATGTGCCAGGTGGAGCTGGGGATGGCGCTGGCCTTCCTCGGTGACCTGCCGGGTGCGCTCGCGCTGTGCGGGGAGGTCCGGGAGATCTGCGAGGAGCGCGGGGAGCGCTGGACGAAGGCGTACGCCCTGTACGTCCTCGCGTACGCGGCCCTGGACGCGGGGCGTGCGCAGGAGGCGCGGCGGCTGCTGACCGAGTGCGTGGCGATCAACCACGTCTTCCACGATCTGGTCGGCCTGGTGCTCGCGCTGGAGCTGCTCGCGCTGGTCACGGTCGCGGAGGGGGACGCCGCCGAGGCGGCGGTGCTCCAGGGGGCGGCGGAGCCGATGTGGGGCGGGGTGGGGCTGCAGCTGTTCGGCTCGGGGTACTTCAACGCCCCGCGGCTGATGTGCCGGGAGCAGGCGGGCGAGCTGCTGGGCGCCGAGCGCTACGCGGCGTACGAGGCCGAGGGGCGGGAGCTGAGCCGTGAGGCGCTGGTGGGGCGGGCGCTGAGCAGCCCCGAGGAGCGGGGCGGCGCCGGCGGGGTGCCCCGGCAGGCGGGGCGGCCGCGGGGTTCCAGGGTGCCGTCGACCCAGGCGGCGGCGGACCAGCCGTAGCGCGGGCGGCCCGTGGGAACGGGAAAGCCCGCCGCCCCCCGGAGGGGACGGCGGGCCGACCGATCGGTGAGACTAGGCCTGCATCAGCGGGCGTAGTACTCGACGACGAGCTGCTCGTCGCAGATGACCGGAATTTCCTTGCGGTTCGGGTCGCGGTCCAGGCGGAAGGCCAGGGCCTTCAGGTTGACCTGCAGGTAGCGCGGGGTCTCGCCCTCGCCTGCGTAGCCACCCTCACGGGCAACCTGGAACGGAACCTTCTCGCGGCTGCGCTCGCGCACGGTGATGACGTCGTCCGGGCGGACACGGAACGACGGCTTGTCGACCTTGTCACCGTTGACCTCGATGTGGCCGTGAACGACCATCTGGCGGGCCTGGTAGATGGTGCGGGCGATGCCCGAACGCAGAACCAGGGCGTCGAGGCGACGCTCGAGCTCGACGACCAGCGCCTCGCCCGTCTTGCCTTCGGCCTTCTTGGCGCGGTCGTACGCGCGGGCCATCTGACGCTCAGAGATGTCGTACTGAGCGCGCAGACGCTGCTTCTCCAGCAGACGGACCTTGTAGTCCGAGTTCTGCTTGCGGCCACGGCCGTGCTCGCCCGGCGGGTAGGGGCGGGCCTCGAAGTACTTGACGGCCTTCGGGGTCAGCGCAATGCCGAGGGCACGCGACTTCTTGACCTTGGGTCGCTTCTGGTTCACGGGGAACCTACCTCCATGTAAGTTAGGTGAGGCTTACCTTAGCGAGGAGGACGTAATGTCTCGACCACATGGGATCCCCCTGCCCAGTGCGCAGCGCAGTTCGGATTCAGACGAAACAGAATCCGCTTGCGCCGACGATAAGCAAGGTCAGCCGCGTCCCAGGGAAGGCGTTCGGCAGCTCACCGGAGCCGAACGCGTACGAACCCTCGTAGAGTCCAACGCCTCAGTATCCCTCACTCTGATCGGTGCTCGTGACAGTCACGAGACCGAGGAGTTCGGGACAGGGCTGCCGGTCGCTCGGACCGTCACCCCGGACGGGGACGTGATTCTCCTTGTCTCAGGGGAATCCGTGGCTGCCAGGGCAGCCGCTCACGCCCAGGACGACGACCTCACCGCCGTGATCGAGATCACGGATGTGGCGCCGGTGTCCGTCCCACATCGTATCCGAGGCCGCGCCTGGCTCGCCGGGTGGCTGACGCCGGTGCGCGGGGACGACCGCGCCGCCTGCGCCGCGCTGCTCGCGGAGCGACAACCCGTGGGCGAGCTGCTGGGCATGCGGGAGTCCCTCGACGCCCCGCACGGCGGGCGCCCGGCGTGGATGATGCTGCGCCTGGAGGTCGGCGAGATCTCGGTGGACGACCTGTGGGGCGCCGAGCACGTGGACCCGGAGGACCTGGCCGCGGCGGAGCCGGACCCGATGGTCGCGCACGAGTCGGAGCTGTTGCAGCACCTGCACTCCGCCCACGGCGACCGGCTCGGCGAGCTGGGCGGCCTGCTCGGCGCCCGCGAGTCCTGCGGGATGAGCGCCGTCCCCCTCTCCCTGGACCGCCTCGGCCTGCGCGTCCGCTTCACCGGCGGCCCGGCCGGCTCCTTCGACGCCCGCTTCGACTTCCCCGAGCCGGTCGCTGACATCTGCGGCCTGCGCCGGGCCATGCACTCCCTCTTCTCGGCGGCCTCGCACTAGGGGGTGCAGGTCGCGAGCATGTCCTGGAGGGCGAGCTTCTCCGGCGCCGTCACGGACAGGCCGTACTTCGCCTTGATGCCGGTGTAGCGGCGCGCGTACTCGCACCAGTACGCACGCCGGGGCGGCCGCCATTTGTCGGCCGTCCGGCTCCCCTTGTCGTAGTTGGTCTGCTTGTCCACGGCGAGCAGCACGTCGAGGTCGTTGGCGTACTCCAGCCTGCGCTGCGGGGTCCATGCGTACGCGCCGCCCCGCCAGGCGGCGCCGAGCGCGACCACGTGATCGGTCTGGATCTGCGACGCGCGCCGATTGGTGTAGGGCAGCACCTTGCCGGTGTAGGGGTCGTGGAGCGTTCCGGAGAGCACGACGCACGGGTTCCGGTCCCCTTCGCGGAGCTCCGTCAGGTCCCGGCGGAGCACGTCGTCACGGGTGTCGCAGCCGTTGCGCCCGCCGACGGCATCGGTCTCGTCGGACCAGTACCGGCCGAAGTCCTCACGCTTGTACGTCTGCCAGTTGCGGCCCCGCTCGACCTTCAGTCGGGCCAGCTGCGCCTTCGCGGCGGCCGCGTCCGGCGGGAACCCGGCGCGGGTGAGCGGCACCTGCGCGACCAGGGCGACGGCGCTGGCCTGCGCGGTCGCGGTGTCGTCGTGGTGGCACCCGGCCGCCGCCGGCCCGGCGAGGGCGAGAACGAAGAGGACCACGAGCGGCCGGGAGGGACCCATACCGCGAGCCTAGGAGCTCTCCCGGGGATCGGGCCGGATCAGCGCGCGGCGCCGTTCACCGCGCGGTCGAGGGAGCGCCAGGTCCGCTGGGCCCAGTCCAGGTCGGCGGGGTCCTCGTAGGTGCAGTAGATCCCGGCGGCGGTTCCCGCGGTGACGGCCATGCCGTAGAACTCGTGGCGCGGCCGGCCGTTGTCCTGCCGGGTCAGCCAGAACGCGTACCGCACGCCCTCCCCCAGTGCCTCGCGGAGCCGCTGGGCCGGCCGCGTGTCGGGGGCCCCGGACAGCAGGGCGTCGAGGAAGTCCTCGGGGGCGCGGCCGGGGACGTCGTCCCGCATCAGGCTGACGGAGGCGCTGCGGTCCGGGGCGGTGAAGTGGTCGGCCCCGTCAGCGAAGGAGGCGGTGAGACCGGCGCTGCGCAGCACCGACCAGCGGCCGCCGAGGTCGGTGCGCACGTCCACCGGCAGCGGGTACGGGAAGCGGCTGAGGACGTGGTCGCGGTCCCAGGTCCGGGTCAGGACGCGGGAGGCCACCGGGTGGCGCACCTCGACGACGCAGGGCAGTTCCTCCGGGTCGGCGACCTTCGCGGTGACCGCTGCGCCGAGCAGGTCGTCGCCCCAGGGCTGGATCCGGTTGGCGAAGGTGCCCTCGATCGACAGGTCCGCGTAGCCGGGCTGCTCCCACAGCTCGTCGGCGCGCCGCAGGGTGTCCTCGTCCACCTCCACCCAGGCGCCGAGGACCAGCTCGGTGCCGTGCGTGAGCCGGACGGCCAGCAGGCAGCGTATGAAGCAGCCGACCCCGTCCACCCGGAGCAGGGCGCGCACGCCGAGCCGGTGGACGGCCTCCTCGGGCAGGCCGAAGGCGGCGTCGGGCAGGTCGTAGCCGAAGTCGATGCGGCGCTCGTCGGCGAGCGTCTCGCCGCAGCAGGCGCAGGAGGGGAGGTGCGTGGTCATCCGGGCAGCTTAGACATGCCGCTCGTCCGGTCGATACGGCGGCCGCTGCGCGGAGCGGTCCCCGGCCCGGCATTCGAGGCACGGGGGTCCCGGGGCAGCGCCTCCGCATCGGCGGCCCGCGTCAGGCCCCGGTGCCCCGCAGCCGTTCGCGGACCTTCTCCACCACGTCCGCGTAGCGGGCCTCCGCGCCGTAGCGCGTCGGCTCGTAGTACCGCTTGCCCTGGATCTCGTCCGGCGCGTACTGCTGCGCCGCGATCGCGCCCGGCACGTCGTGCGGGTACACGTACCCCTGCGCGTGTCCCAGCTTCGCCGCGCCCTTGTAGTGGCCGTCCCGCAGGTGCGCCGGGACCGAGCCCGCGAGGCCCGCCCGTACGTCGGCCAGCGCGGCGCCGATCGCCGTCGTGGCGGTGTTCGACTTCGGGGCCAGCGCCAGCGCGATCGTGGCGTGCGAGAGGGTCAGCGCCGCCTCCGGGAAGCCGATCATCGCCACCGCCTGGGCCGCGGCCACCGCGATCGGCAGGGCCGTCGGGTCGGCCAGCCCGATGTCCTCGCTCGCGGAGATCATCAGGCGGCGCGCGATGAACCGGGGGTCCTCGCCGGCCTCGATCATGCGGGCCAGGTAGTGCAGGGCGGCGTCCACGTCCGAGCCGCGGATCGACTTGATCAGCGCGCTGGCGACGTCGTAGTGCTGGTCGCCGTCCTTGTCGTACCGGACGGCCGCCCGGTCGACGGCGTCCTCCAGCGTCTGGAGGGTGATCTCCTCCTCGCCCTTGGCGATGGCCGATCCGGCGCCCGCCTCCAGCGCGGTCAGTGCCCGCCGGGCGTCTCCGCCGGCGATCCGCAGCAGGTGCGCCTCGGCGTCCTCCGGGAGGGAGACGGCCCCGCCCAGGCCCCGTTCCTCGGCGAGCGCGCGCCGCATCAGGGCGCGCAGGTCCTCGTCCGTCAGCGGTTCCAGGGTGAGCAGCAGCGAACGCGACAGCAGCGGGGAGATGATCGAGAAGTACGGGTTCTCGGTGGTGGCCGCGATCAGCGTCACCCAGCGGTTCTCGACGGCGGGGAGAAGCGAGTCCTGCTGGGCCTTGCTGAACCGGTGGATCTCGTCGAGGAAGAGGACGGTCTCCTTGCCGTAGCCGCCGGCCGCGCGCTTGGCGCCCTCGATGACGGCCCGTACCTCTTTGACGCCCGCCGTGATGGCGGACAGTTCCACGAAGCGCTTCTGCGTGGCCTGGCTGACCACGTACGCCAGGGTCGTCTTCCCGATGCCGGGTGGTCCCCAGAGGATCACCGAGGAGGCACCGGCCGGGCCGCCGGCGCCCTCCTCGACCAGCCGCCGCAGCGGTGATCCGGGCTTCAGCAGGTGCTGCTGGCCGACGACCTCGTCCAGGGTGCGCGGGCGCATCCGGACGGCGAGCGGGGAGCTCGTGGGGTCCTTCTCCCGGCGGTCTTCGGCAGCGGCGGTGAACAGGTCTGGTTCCACACAGGAAGCCTAAGCGAGCCCACCGACAGAGCCGCCCGGGCCGTCCGCGCCGCCGGGTCGCCGCCCGCGCTCAGGAGGTCCAGAAGTCCCACCAGCGGGTCAGGATCAGCATCCCGATGATCCCGACGTGCAGGACGGGCAGGACCCAGGTGAACTCGTCGAGGAAGGACCTGAGCCAGCCCGGGGCGGGCAGCAGCCCTTCGCGGACGTTGTGCGCGGTGACGTACCAGAACATGAAGATGGTGGCGACCCAGGCCAGGCAGCACCACAGGCACAGCGAGTTGATGTTGTACAGCGACTGGTACATGAGCCAGGCGCAGAACACGACGCCGAAGAGGGTGCCGGCGTTGAAGGTGAGCCAGTACCAGGGGCGGAACGAGGCCCCGGCCAGCATGCTCATGCCGACGCAGATCACGATGCCGTAGGCGACGAGTCCGAGCATCGGGTTCGGGAAGCCGAAGGCCGACGCCTGGTCGCTCGTCATGATGTTGCCGCAGGAGACGATCGGGTTCAGGCTGCAGGCCGGCTTGAAGGTCGGGTCCTCCAGCAGCTTGAACTTGTCGATCGTGATCACCCAGGCGGCGAGCAGACCCGCGGCTCCGGTGATCACCAGCAGCAGGGCCAGGGCCCGGCTTCCCGCGACGGTCCTGCCCCGGGCGGTGTCCGCGTCCGCGCTTCGTGTCGTCATACCGCCCGCTCCACATCTGCCAGGTGATCAAGCACGGGCCATTGTGCCGTACGAGCCTGTGAACGGACGGGGGCCGGGGAAAGATCCCCGGCCCCCGTCCTGTGTACTCCCGTGCCGCCGCGACCGGTTGCCGTCAGGCGAGTCGGGCGCGGACCGTCTCGATCAGCTCGGCCACGGGCACGGCCGACTGCTCGCCGGACTCCATGTCCTTCAGCTGGACGACGCCCTCGGCGAGGTCACGGTCGCCCGCCACGATGGCGAAGCGCGCGCCGCTGCGGTTGGCGTCCTTCATGGCGCCCTTGAGCCCCTTGCCGCCGTAAGACATGTCCGCCGCGA
This sequence comes from Streptomyces sp. NPDC048331, assembly GCF_043201215.1. Lineage (NCBI taxonomy): Bacteria > Bacillati > Actinomycetota > Actinomycetes > Kitasatosporales > Streptomycetaceae > Streptomyces > Streptomyces sp. NPDC048331. The sequence goes on from NZ_JBICYT010000008.1 coordinate 100,380, forward strand.
CGCCCGCCTTGCGCAGCTGCGTCACCAGGCCGAACACGGCCGGTTTGGCCTCGCCCAGCGCCACCGCGAAGACCGTGGTCGGCGCCGGGATGTCCAGCTCGATGCCCTCGGCCTCCAGGGCCAGCACCGTGCGGTCCACACCGAGTGCCCAGCCGACCGACGGCAGTGCCGGTCCGCCGATCATCTCGGACAGTCCGTCGTAGCGGCCGCCGCCGCCCACCGCGGACTGCGCGCCCAGACCGTCGTGGACGAACTCGAAGGTGGTCCGGGTGTAGTAGTCCAGCCCGCGCACCAGCTTCTCGTCGTCCTCGAAGACGACGCCGGCCGCCGTGATCAGCGCCCGCACCTCCTCGTGGTACGCCTTGCACGCGTCGCACAGGTAGTCCCGCAGCACCGGCGCGCCCACCAGCTGCTTCTGTACCTCGGCCCGCTTGTCGTCGAGGACGCGCAGCGGGTTGATCTCGGCCCGGCGGACGGTCTCCTCGTCGAGGTCGAGGCCGCGCAGGAAGGTCTGCAGCGCCTCGCGGTAGACGGGGCGGCACTCCTTGTCGCCGAGCGAGTTCAGCAGGATGCGGAAGTTCGACAGGCCGAGGGTGCGGTAGGCCTCGTCGGCCAGGATGATCAGCTCGGCGTCGAGCGCCGGGTCCTCGGAGCCGATGGCCTCGGCGCCGACCTGCGAGAAGTGGCGGTAGCGGCCCTTCTGCGGGCGCTCGTAGCGGTAGTACGAGCCGGAGTACCAGAGCTTGGCGGGGAGGTTGCCCTGCTTGTGCAGGCTGGCCTCCAGGGCCGCGCGCAGCACGGAGGCGGTGCCTTCCGGGCGCAGGGCGAGGTTGGTGCCACCCTTGGTGGTGAGGGTGAACATCTCCTTGGTGACGATGTCGGTGGACTCGCCGACACCGCGGGCGAAGAGGTTCACGTCTTCGAAGCCCGGGGTCTCGATGTACCCGTACCCGGCCTTGCGCAGCGGGGCGGAGATGGCGTCGCGGACCGCCAGGTACTTGGCCGAGTACGGCGGGATCAGGTCGTACGTGCCCTTGGGGGCCTTGAAAGTGCTCACGAAGCTTTCGTCACATTCCTCGTCGTGGAGCGGCGGTGCCGTCTCCGAGCCCGGCGGCGACTTCCCGCAGGTAGGGGTTGGTCGCGCGCTCACGGCCGATGGTGGTCTGGGGACCGTGGCCGGACAGCACCACGGTCGAGTCGTCGAGCGGCAGGCACACGCGGCCCAGCGATTCGAGGATCTCGGCGTGGGAGCCGCCGGGCAGGTCGGTGCGTCCGATGGAGCCGGCGAACAGCAGATCGCCCGAGAAGAAGACCGGCGGGATGTCGGCCAGCTCGGGCATCCGGAAGGTCACCGACCCCTTGGTATGCCCCGGCGCGTGCGCCACGGAGAATTCCATTCCGGCCAATTTCAACGCGGCGCCGTCGGCCAGCTCGCGGACGTCGTCCGGCTCCCCGACGGTCAGCTCGCCCATGAGGGGCATCCCGATGGAGCGGCCGAGGGCCTTCTCCGGGTCGCTCATCATGTAGCGGTCCTCGGGGTGGATCCAGGCCGGTACGTCGTGTGCTCCGCACACCGGGACCACCGAGGCCACATGATCGATGTGGCCATGGGTCAGCACGACCGCGACGGGCTTGAGCCGATGCTTCTTCAGCGTCTCCTCGACACCCTGGGCGGCCTGATGGCCCGGGTCGATGATGACGCACTCCTCACCGGCGGCGGGGGCGACCACGTAGCAATTGGTGCCCCAAGCGCCTGCGGGGAACCCGGCAATCAGCACGTTCGTCCTCAATCGTCGTCCGGCGGGAGGTCGCAGACAGGAATCCTGCTGCTCAGAGCCTACCGGCGCCGCTCATTACACAGCGAACCCATATACGGTACGGCCTATCCCAGCCCGGACAGCAGTAGCAGACACGTACAAGGAGACGACCCGGTGGTCACGAGCGATCAGCGACGGCGACAGCTCGCCAAGGAGAAGTACGAGCGCCAGCAGAAGCGCCGGGCCGAGGCCCGCCGGAAGTCGCGTCAGCGCGCGGCCGTGATCGGCGCGGCGGTGGCCGTGGTGATCGCGACGCTGGTGGGGCTGATCGTCGGCGGCGTCTTCGACAAGGACAAGAAGGACCAGGCCGCGGACCCGTCCGCGAACCCGTCGGCCTCGGCGTCCGAGCCGGCGCCCAAGCAGTCCCCGTCGCCGGAGATGGCGATCGACCAGAAGGCGAAGTACACCTTCGCGCTGAAGACGAGCGCGGGTGACGTCAACTTCACGATGGACGCGGCCAAGACCCCGCAGACCGTGAACTCCTTCAAGTCGCTCGCCGACAAGGGCTACTTCGACAACACCAAGTGCCACCGGCTGACGTCCGGCGGGATCTTCGTCCTCCAGTGCGGCGACCCCGAGGGCACCGGCCGCGGCGGCCCGGGCTACAACATCCCGGACGAGAACCTGGACTCGCTGGGCAAGGCCGACGCGAACGGTCAGGTCGTCTACCCGGCCGGCACGGTGGCGATGGCCAACACGGGCCAGCCGGGCTCGGGCGGCAGCCAGTTCTTCCTGGTCTACAAGGACAGCCCGCTGGCGCCGACGTACACGCCGTTCGGCAAGATCGACGCGGCCGGCCTGAAGGTCCTGGAGGAGATCGCGAAGGCCGGGACGGTCGACGGCGGCCAGGACGGCGCGCCCAAGACCGAGGTGAAGATCGAGAAGGGCACCGTCACCCAGAACTGACGTGATGCGCCGACCCCGGGCCCGGCCGGTCCGCCGCCCGTACGCCGATATTCCGTCGTGCGGGATGCGGACAGCCGGCCCGGCGGTCGCCTATGTTGGCGTTGTGCAGGGCGGGCGCTGCCCGCCCCAGGAAACTGTGGACGATGCCCAGGGGGTGAACCCCTCGCAAGGCATCAGGTGGAGGAGGCGCTGTGAGCAGCGACCCGTGGGGCCGAGTCGACGAGACGGGCACCGTGTACGTGCGTACTTCCGATGGCGAGCAGGTCGTCGGATCGTGGCAGGCCGGCACCCCTGAGGAGGCCCTGGCCTATTTCGAGCGCAAGTACGAGGGCCTGGTGGTCGAGATCGGCCTCCTCGAAAAGCGGGTGCGGACCACTGATCTGTCCGCCAAGGACGCCCAGACGGCCATCGACCACCTGCGCGTGCAGGTCGACGAGCACCATGCCGTGGGTGACCTGGACGCCCTGCGGGTGCGGCTGGACAAGCTGGTCACGACCGTGGAGTCGCGGCGCGAGGAGCGCAAGGTAGCGAAGGCCAAGCAGACGGACGAGGCCCGTGCGGCCAAGGACGCGCTGGTCGTCGAGGCCGAGCAGCTGGCGCAGAGCGACCAGTGGCGCAGTGCCGGTGAGCGGCTGCGCGCCCTGGTGGACATCTGGAAGGGGCTGCCGCGACTCGACCGCAAGTCTGACGACGAGCTGTGGCACCGGTTCTCCCACGCCCGTTCCGCCTTCTCCAAGCGCCGCAAGGCACACTTCGCCTCGCTGGACGCGCAGCGTGAGGATGCCCGCAAGGTCAAGGAGAGGCTGGTCGCGGAGGCCGAGTCGCTGTCGAAGTCGACCGACTGGGGTCCGACGGCCGCCCGCTACCGCGAGCTGATGGCGGACTGGAAGGCGGCGGGTCGGGCGCAGCGCGAGTCCGAGGACGACCTGTGGAACCGCTTCCGCGGTGCGCAGGACGTGTTCTTCGCGGCCCGCAGTGAGGTCTTCGCCGAGCGTGACGCCGAGCAGATCGAGAACCTGAAGCTCAAGGAGGAGCTGGCCGACGAGGCCGAGAAGCTCGTCCCGATCACGGACCTGAAGGCGGCCCGTGCCGCGTTCCGTTCCCTGAACGAGCGCTGGGAGGCCATCGGCCACGTGCCGCGGGACGCCCGGCCGAAGGTCGAGGGCCGGATGCATGCGGTCGAGCGGGCGATCCAGGAGGCCGAGGAGGGCGAGTGGCGTCGGACGAACCCGGAGGCGCGGGCCCGTGCGGCCGGTCTGACGGGTCAGCTCCAGGCGGCGGTCGACAAGCTGCGTGAGCAGATCGACGCGGCGCGCGCGGCGGGCAACAACGCCAAGGCCGACAAGCTGTCGCGCGAGCTGGAGGGCCGCCAGGCCCTGCTGGACCAGGCGCTGAAGGGCCTGGAGGAGTTCGGCGGCTGATTCCCGGCCGCCCGCGTACGCAGGAGGGCCCCGGTACGGAGATCCGTACCGGGGCCCTCCCGTGTGTCACGGCCTACGGGCGGACGTCACGCGGTAGACGTCGTAGACGCCCTCGACGCCCCGGACGGCCTTCAGGACGTGGCCCAGGTGCTTCGGGTCGCCCATCTCGAAGGTGAACCGGGAGGTGGCCACCCGGTCGCGGGAGGTCTGGACGGCCGCCGAGAGGATGTTGACGTGCTGGTCGGACAGGACTCGGGTGACGTCCGACAGCAGTCGGGACCGGTCCAGCGCCTCGACCTGGATGGCGACCAGGAAGACGGAGGACTGGGTGGGTGCCCACTCGACCTCCAGCATCCGCTCGGGCTCCTGGGAGAGGGAGTCCACGTTGACGCAGTCCGCGCGGTGGACCGATACGCCGCTGCCGCGCGTGACGAAGCCGACGATCGGGTCGCCCGGCACCGGGGTGCAGCAGCGGGCCAGCTTGACCCACACGTCGTCGACGCCCTTGACGACGACACCCGGGTCGGCGTTGCTGCGCCGCTTGCGGCCGCGCGCCGGCGGGATCGATTCCTCGATGTCCTCGTTGGCCGCTTCCTCGCCGCCGAGGGCCGCCACCAGCTTCTGCACGACGCCCTGCGCGGCCACGTGGCCCTCGCCGATCGCCGCGTAGAGGGAGGAGATGTCCGGGTAGCGCATCTCGTGCGCCAGCGTGACGAGCGAGTCGCCGGTCAGGATGCGCTGGATGGGCAGGTTCTGCTTGCGCATGGCCCGCGCGATGGCGTCCTTGCCGTGCTCGATGGCCTCGTCGCGGCGTTCCTTGGAGAACCAGGCGCGGATCTTGTTGCGGGCCCGCGGGGACTTGACGAAGCCGAGCCAGTCGCGGGACGGGCCCGCGCCCTCGGCCTTGGAGGTGAAGACCTCGACCAGGTCGCCGTTGTCGAGCGTGGACTCCAGCGGGACGAGCCGGCCGTTGACCCTGGCCCCTATCGTCCGGTGGCCGACCTCGGTGTGGACGGCGTACGCGAAGTCCACCGGGGTGGCGCCGGCGGGCAGCGCGATGACGTCGCCCTTGGGGGTGAAGACGAAGACCTCGTTGCGGGAGAGGTCGAAGCGCAGCGAGTCGAGGAACTCGCCCGGGTCCTCGGTCTCCTTCTGCCAGTCCAGCAGCTGACGCAGCCAGGCCATGTCGTTGACGGTGTCCTGGCCGGCACTGCCCTTGGCGGCCTGGGGGACGTCGGTGCGGACCTTGGAGGTGCCGGCGACGGTCTGCTGCTTGTACTTCCAGTGCGCGGCGATGCCGTACTCGGCGCGGCGGTGCATGTCGAAGGTGCGGATCTGCAGCTCGACGGGCTTGCCGCTGGGTCCGATGACCGTCGTGTGGAGCGACTGGTACATGTTGAACTTGGGCATCGCGATGTAGTCCTTGAACCGGCCGGGGACCGGGTTCCATCGCGCGTGCACGGTGCCCAGGGCCGCGTAGCAGTCCCGGACGGTGTCGACGAGGACGCGAATGCCCACCAGGTCGTAGATCTCCGCGAAGTCTCGGCCGCGGACGATCATCTTCTGGTAGACGCTGTAGTAGTGCTTCGGGCGGCCCGTCACGGTGGCCTTGATGCGGGCGGCCCGGAGGTCGACCTGCACCTCGTCGGTGACGACGGCGAGGTACTCGTCGCGCTTGGGGGCCCGCTCGGCGACCAGGCGCACGATCTCGTCGTACATCTTCGGGTAGAGGATCGCGAAGGAGAGGTCTTCGAGTTCCCACTTGATCGTGTTCATGCCCAGCCGGTGTGCCAGCGGGGCATAGATCTCAAGGGTCTCGCGGGCCTTCTTCTCCTGCTTCTCCCGCTTGAGGTAGCGCATGGTGCGCATGTTGTGCAGCCGGTCGGCGAGCTTGATGACCAGGACGCGCGGGTCCTTGGCCATGGCCACGACCATCTTGCGGACGGTCTCCGCCTGGGCGGCCTCGCCGAACTTCACCCGGTCCAGCTTGGTGACGCCGTCGACGAGCAGGGCCACGGCGTCGCCGAAGTCGCGGCGCAGGTCTTCGAGGCCGTACTCGGTGTCCTCGACGGTGTCGTGCAGCAGACCCGCCATGAGGGTGGCCGGGTCCATGCCGAGCTCGGCGAGGATGGTGGTCACCGCGAGCGGGTGGGTGATGTACGGGTCGCCGCTCTTGCGCTTCTGACCGCGGTGCCACCGCTCGGCGACCTGGTAGGCCTGCTCCAGCTGGCGCAGCGTCGACGTCTCGATCTTGGGGTCGTTGCTGCGAACTATACGGAGCAACGGCTCCAGAACCGGGTTGTACGGGTTCGAGCGCTGTACGCCGAGCCGGGCGAGACGGGCGCGCACCCGGTTCGAGGACCCGGCGGACTTCGCCGGCGCGGGCTTGACCGGCGGCGCCGGCGGGGGCGTGGCGGGGGCCGCCGTGGCCTGCTCGGCCTGCGGGTCGGGCTGCGCGGCGGAGATGGGCTGGACCTCGTCTGGCAAGAGCGCTCCTCACGGGGGTCCCCCCGGACGGAGTCCGGGGGTGGATCCGGTGCCCGTGTCCGGTCCGGACAACCCATGGTAGCGAGGGTTCGCCCACCCCGTTCCCCCAGCCTCCGCGCCCGGACGAAGCCCCCGCCCGGCAGCGGTGCCCCACACGAAAGCGGCGGGCACCCAGGGCTTCCCGGACACCCGCCGCTTCGGCGTAACAGGGTCAGACCACGATCAGCGCGTCCAGCGGAGCCTCACCCAGGGCCGGCGCCAGCTTGGCCCGCCCCGGCAGGAACGACAGCTCCATCAGCACCGCCACACCCGCGACCTCCGCCCCGGCCCGACGGATCAGCGAGAGCGAGGCCTCCGCCGTACCACCGGTGGCCAGCACGTCGTCGATGACCATGACCCGGTCACCGGCCGTCAGGTCCTCGGCGTGGACCTCGATCTCCGCGGTGCCGTACTCCAGCTCGTACGACTGCGCCAGCGTCGCACCCGGCAGCTTGCCGGCCTTGCGCACCGGCACGAAGCCGATCCCGGCCTGCACGGCGACCGGAGCCGCGAGGATGAACCCGCGCGCCTCCAGCCCGACGATCTTCGTGGCTCCGTACCGCCCGGCCAGTTCCACCAGCGTGTCCGTCAGCGCGGCGAACGCCTTGGGGTCCGCCAGCAGCGGGGTGATGTCCTTGAACATCACGCCCGGCTTCGGGTAGTCCGGCACGTCCTTGATCCGGCTGAGCAGCAGCGACCGGACGTCCTCGGACAGCGGCGCGGTCAACGCCGCCGCCCCGACCGGCCCTGCGCCACGACCTGTGGCTCGTCCTCGTCCGCGTAGGCCGCGTCCGGGGACTCGCCCTTGGCCACCGCGGCCGCCCGCTTGGCGAGCACCCGCTTCTTGAGCGCCTTCATCGCCGGCTCGCGCTCCTTGAGGTCCACGACCAGCGGGGTCGCGATGAAGATCGAGGAGTACGCACCGGCCGCGAGGCCGACGAACAGCGACAGCGAGATGTCGTTCAGCATGCCGGCGCCGAGGAAGCCACCGCCGATGAACAGCAGCGCGGCGACCGGGAGGAGCGCCACGACCGTGGTGTTGATCGAGCGGACCAGGGTGCCGTTGATGCTGCGGTTGGCCACCTCGCTGTACGTCCAGCGGGTCTGCTTGGTGATGTCCTTCGAGCCCTCCTTGAGACCGTCGAAGACGACGACGGTGTCGTAGAGGGAGTATCCGAGGATCGTCAGCAGACCGATGACCGTGCCCGGGGTGACCTCGAAGCCGACGAGCGCGTACACACCGACGGTGATCGTGAGGTCGTGGATCAGCGCGATCAGCGCCGCGACCGCCATCCGCCACTCGAAGGCGATGGCCAGGTAGATCACCACGAGGACCATGAAGACGCCGAGACCGGTCCAGGCCTTGTTCGCGATCTGCTCGCCCCAGCTGGGGCCGACCAGGTCGGCGTTGATGGCGGCCTGGTCGACCTTGAGGTCGGTGGCGAGCTTCTTCTTCACGTCGGTCGCGGCGTCGGTGTCCACACCCGAGATCTGGATGCGCAGTCCGCCGGTGCCGAGCTCCTGGACGATCGCGTCGTGGCCCGAGACCTTCTCCGCGGCCTCCGTGGCCGCGGCGACGGAGACGGCCGTCTTCGGGGTGGTGAAGACGGCACCGCCCTTGAACTCGATGCCCATGTTGAGGCCCTGGACGGCCAGGGCGACGATCGCCGTGATGGTGATCAGGATGGAAACGCCGTACCAGAGAAAGCGCTTGCCGACGAAGTCGTAGCCGACCTCACCGCGGTACAGCTTGGCGCCGAGATCTCCCAGTTTCGACATCTCTCACGCCTCCTTTGCGTCGACGGGGGCGGGGGCGGGACCGGTACGGCGGGACCGGCGCAGCGGAGGCTTGGCGCCCAGCCGCTTCGGGTCCAGCCCGGACCACGGGTGACCGCTGGCGAAGAAGTTCGTGCGCGCCACCAAGGTCATGACGGGCTTGGTGAAGAGGAACACTACGACCACGTCGAGCAGGGTGGTAAGACCCAGTGTGAAGGCGAAGCCCTGGACCTTGCCCACCGTGACGATGAAGAGCACCGCCGCGGCGAGGAACGACACGAAGTCGGAGACCAGGATCGTGCGACGGGCGCGCGGCCAGGCGCGCTCGACGGCCGGACGCAGGGTGCGGCCCTCGCGGATCTCGTCCCGGATGCGTTCGAAGTACACGATGAACGAGTCCGCCGTGATACCGATCGCCACGATCGCGCCGCAGACGGCGGGCAGGTTCAGCGCGAAGCCGATGCCCTTTCCGAGCAGCGACATGATCGTGTAGGTCAGGATCGCGGAGACCATGAGGCTGACGATGGCGATGAACGCCAGGCCCCGGTAGTACGCCAGCAGGTAGATCACCACGAGGGCGAGGCCGATGGCGCCGGCGATCAGGCCGGCCTTCAGCTGCTCACTGCCGAGCGCGGCGGTGACGGTGGTGACGCTGTCCTCGCTGAAGGAGAGCGGCAGGGCGCCGTACGAGAGCATGTTGCCCAGGTCCTGCGCGGACTGCTGGGTGAAGCCGCCCGAGATCTCGGCGTTGCCACCGGTCAGCGCCTGGCTCACCGACGGGTCGGAGATGACCTTGCCGTCGAGCACGATCGCGAACTGGTTCTGCGGCATCTGCTTGGTGGCCAGCTCACCGGTGATCTTGGCGAACTTGTCGGCGCCCTTGTCGGTGAACTGCATGGTGACGATCCACTGGCCGCGCTGGGGGTCGATCTGCCCCTTGGCTTCCTTCACGTCCTGACCGTTGACCTGGGCCGGGCCGAGGACCCACTTGCCCCAGGCGTCGCCGCGCTGACCGCAGGCGATCATCGGCTCCTCGGGCTTGGCGCCCTGGCCGGCGGCGGCGCGCTGCGCCGGGTCGTTGCAGTCCAACGCCGCGAACTTGGTCTGGAGGGCCGCGGCCGCGGCCTCGTCACCGGTCGGCGCCGGCGCGGAGGCGGAGGGCGACGGAGCCTTGGTGTCGTCTGCCTTCTTCGACTCGCTCGCCGAGGGCGAGGGAGTGGGGGCGGCCGGGGCCTTGAGGGCCTCACTGAGCGCGCGGCCCTGGGAAGTGGCGCTGGACGACGGGGTGGCGGAGGGGCTGGACTTGCCGTCCCCTGCCTTGGGAGCCTCGGAGCCGCTCGCGGAGGGGCTCGGGCTCGGGGTGCCCTCGGGAGCGGCCGGGGAGCCGTCCGCGAAGGCGATGACCGGGCGGAAGTACAGCTGGGCGGTGGTACCGACCTGCTCGCGCGCCTGCTGCTCGTTCGTCCCCTTGGGGATGTTCACGATGATGTGGTCGCGGCCCTGGGTCTGGACCTCGGCCTCGGACACGCCGAGACCGTTGACGCGGCGGTCGATGATGCCGACCGCCGTGTTCATGTTGGTCTCGTTGATGGCGCTCTCTTTGCCCGGCTCGCTCTTGGCCTTGAGCGTGATGCTCGTGCCACCGGCGAGGTCGATGCCCAGCCTGGGAGTCGTCTGCTTGGAGAGGAACATCCCCGCGGTGAGCGCCACCATCGCGATCAGGATGATCGCCAGGGCGCGCCCCGGCCTCCCCTGAGCCCCCGTGGGCCGCCGGCCCTTCTTCGGTGCTGCCACCTTGTCGTTTCTCCCTGTCCAACCGTCCCGCGCCGGGTCAGCGCGGGGACGGCCACGAAATGTGTGGTGGGGACCCCTGCCCCCCGCAGAAGTGTCACAGACGGGGACCGTGCGGGTCGCCGGTCGGGCGCCTCCACGGTCCCCGGCCGAGCGTTACTTCGCGCCGGCCTCGCCGTCGGACTTTCCGTCCTTGGGCTCGTCGTCGCCCTTGGGCGCGTCCTCGTCCTTCTTGCCCAGGTCGAGCTTGGGAGCCTCGTCCTCGTCCTTGGTGAGGTCCGCCTTCGGGGCCTCGGTCAGCGAAGAGGCGTCGTCGGGGACGACCGGCGTGTCGGTCGCCTCGTCGTCGTCGATGCCGTGGACGATGCGGTTGTACTCCGCGTCCTCCAGAACGGCACCGATGGCGTTCTTCGCGAAGATCGCGTGGACGCCGGGGGCCAGCTCGAGCGTGACCGTGTCGTCACCGATCTCCTTCACCGTGGCGTACATACCGCCGATGGTGCGGACCCCGGTGCCGGGCGTCATGTGGTCGCGCATCTGCGCGGCTGCCTGCTGCTTCTTCTTCGCGGAGCGGGTCATCAGGAACATCGCCCCGATGAGCACGATGAACGGGAGGAGTGTCACGAGATTCACGGGACGGAGATCCTTCGCACGACCGCACGCGGACGGCGGCCTTTTCTACGGGGGTGGGCACACCGACCCGAAGGGTCGGCATCGGCGGAGTCTAGGCGAGTCCGCACCGATGGAACAACGCCCAGCATGGCACCGCAGTTCCTGAGGGGTCGAACCTCCGCGCCGTCAGGCCCCGAACAAGCCCTGTTGTCCGCTTGATCCACTCCCGCCGTGCTGCGGTGGTACGAGCCCCAGGTGGGCCCATGCGGCGGGCGTCGCCACCCGTCCTCGGGGGGTGCGCGCGAGCAGCCCCTCGCGGACCAGGAACGGTTCCGCGACCTCCTCAACTGTCTCCCGCTCCTCCCCCACGGCCACGGCGAGGGTGGACAGGCCCACGGGCCCGCCGCCGAACAGCTTGAGCAGTGCTTCGAGAACGGCGCGATCCAGTCGGTCGAGTCCGCGCCCGTCCACCTCGTACACCTGAAGGGCGGTACCGGCCACCTCGCGGTTGATCACACCGTCGGCCCGGACCTGGGCGTAGTCACGGACACGGCGCAGCAGGCGGTTGGCGATGCGCGGGGTGCCGCGGGAGCGTCCGGCGATCTCGGCGGCGCCGGCGGTGTCGATCTCCACGTCGAGGAGGCGGGCGGAGCGGTGGATGACACGCTCCAGCTCCTCGGGGGCGTAGAACTCCATGTGCCCGGTGAAGCCGAAGCGGTCCCGCAGGGGCGGGGGCAGCAGTCCGGCCCGGGTGGTGGCGCCGACCAGGGTGAAGGGCGGCAGCTCCAGCGGGATCGCGGTGGCCCCGGGTCCCTTGCCGACGATCACGTCGACGCGGAAGTCCTCCATGGCCATGTAGAGCATCTCCTCGGCGGGCCGGGACATGCGGTGGATCTCGTCGAGGAAGAGCACCTCGCCCTCCTGGAGCGAGGAGAGGATCGCGGCGAGGTCGCCGGCGTGCTGGATGGCGGGGCCGGAGGTGATGCGGATGGGCGCGCCCATCTCGGCCGCGATGATCATGGACAGGGTGGTCTTGCCGAGGCCGGGCGCGCCGGAGAGCAGGACGTGGTCGGCGGTGGCTCCGCGCCGGCGGGCCGCCTTGAGGACGAGGTCCAGCTGCTGGCGGACCTTCTCCTGGCCGACGAACTCCCCGAGGTCCTTCGGTCGCAGCGCCGCCTCGACAGCGGTGTCCTCGCCGTCGGCGGCGGCCGCCACGATCCGGTCGTCGCTCTCGTCTTCCCAGTTCACGCTGTCAGTCTGCCTTCTCGGTTCGTACGGTGGTCTGTCGCCGGGGGCGGAGCCCCTACCCTCCGGCCCCGCCGCCGTTCAGGGCGCGGAGCCTCGGGAGGCCAGGCCCTAGCGGGCGCGGTTGAGGGACTGGAGGGCGGCCCGCAGGAGCTGCGGCACCGGGGCCGAACCGTCGGCGGCGATGGCTGCCTCGGCCTGCGGCGTCACCGCCGCCACCGCGTCCTCCGCGTCGCGCGAGGCGTAGCCGAGGCCGATCAGGGCGGCGGAGAGCTGCTCGGTCCAGGGGGCGGGCCCGGTGGCCGCGGCCCGCTGGGCGCCGACGAGGCCGCTGCTGCCCAGCGGGGCCCCCAGCTTGCCCTTCAGTTCGAGGAGTAGTTTCTGGGCGCCCTTCTTGCCGATGCCCGGTACCGCCACCAGCGCCTTCTCGTCGCCGGTGGAGACGGCCAGCCGTAGCGCGTCGGGGCTGTGCACGCCGAGCATCGCCTGGGCGAGCCGTGGCCCGACCCCGCTGGCGGTCTGCAGGATCTCGAAGACCTGCCGTTCGTCGTCGTCGGCGAAGCCGTACAGGGTCAGCGAGTCCTCGCGGACGACCAGGGAGGTGGCCAGCCGAGCCGTCTCCCCCATCCGCAGGCCGGAGATGGTGGTGGGGGTGCAGTGCACGGCCATGCCCACTCCCCCGACCTCGATGACGGCAAGGGTGGGGGCGAGGGCGGCGACGGGGCCGCTGACGAAGGCGATCATCGGGTACGGCCTTTCGAGGCGTGCAGGGCGACCGCCTGCTGGAGGCGGTTCTGGGCGGGGGCCCGCCAGATGTGACAGATGGCCAGGGCGAGGGCGTCGGCGGCATCCGCCGGCTTGGGCGGCGCGTCCAGTCTGAGCAACCGGGTGACCATCGCGCCGACCTGGGCCTTGTCGGCCCGGCCGCTGCCGGTGACGGCGGCCTTGACCTCGCTGGGGGTGTGCAGGGCGACCGGTATCCCGCGGCGGGCGGCGCACAGCATCGCGACGGCGCTCGCCTGGGCGGTTCCCATCACGGTCCTGACGTTGTGTTGGCTGAACACCCGCTCCACGGCGACGACTTCGGGCCGGTGCATGTCGAGCCATTCCTCGATGCCCTGCTCGATGGCGACGAGGCGGTGGCCCAACTCGGCGTCCGCGGGCGTCCGTACGACCCCCACGCCGATCATGGTGAGGGGGCGGCCGGCCACCCCCTCGACCACGCCGACACCACATCGCGTCAGCCCCGGGTCAACGCCCAGTACCCGCACCCGTGCCCCCTTCTTCGCTCTCCTGTACGTGCAGCTTCGCAGGTTATCGGGTGGCGCTGACAAAGCAGCGGGCCGCCGGGGTGTGTCCCCGTCGGCCCGCTGCCCGGTGCTGTGCGTGGTGGACGCCGGTCAGGCGTCGACCTTCTCCATGACCTCGTCCGAGACGTCGAAGTTGGCGAAGACGTTCTGCACGTCGTCGCTGTCCTCCAGCGCGTCGATCAGCTTGAAGATCTTGCGCGCGCCCTCTTCGTCCAGCTCGACCTGCATGGTCGGCAGGAAGTTGGAGTCGGCCGAGTCGTAGTCGATGCCGGCCGTCTGGAGCGCGGTACGGACCGCGACCATGTCGGTGGCCTCGCTGATGATCTCGAAGCTCTCGCCGAGGTCGTTGACCTCTTCGGCGCCCGCGTCGAGCACCGTCTCCAGGACGTCGTCCTCGGAAAGCTCGCCCTTGGGCAGCAGGACGACGCCCTTGCGGTTGAACAGGTACGAGACCGAGCCCGGGTCGGCCATCGAACCGCCGTTGCGGGTCATGGCGACGCGCACGTCGGACGCGGCACGGTTGCGGTTGTCGGTGAGGCACTCGATGAGCACCGCGACGCCGTTCGGACCGTAGCCTTCGTACATGATCGTCTCGTAGTCGGCGCCGCCGGCCTCGAGACCGCCGCCGCGCTTGACCGCGGAGTCGATGTTCTTGTTCGGGACCGAGCTCTTCTTGGCCTTCTGGATGGCGTCGAAGAGCGTCGGGTTGCCATCGATGTCGGCGCCGCCCATACGGGCCGCGACCTCGATGTTCTTGATCAGCTTCGCGAAGAGCTTGCCGCGCTTGGCGTCAACCACGGCCTTCTTGTGCTTCGTCGTAGCCCATTTAGAGTGGCCGGACATCTGCCTGTCTCCTTCGCGTCACCAACAGTGTTCGTCTCCGATCCTACCGGGAGCCCGTTACAGCCCCGCGCGCACCATGTCGACGAAGTACGCGTGAACGCGGTCGTCTCCGGTCAGCTCGGGGTGGAACGAGGTGGCGAGGACATTGCCCTGGCGCACGGCGACGGTGTGGCCGTCGTACGTGGCGAGCACCTCGGCGGCGGCACCGACGGACTCGACCCAGGGGGCGCGGATGAAGACGCCCTCGACGGGGCCGCCCGCTATGCCCGCGAAGTCGATCTTCGCCTCGAAGGACTCGTTCTGGCGGCCGAAGGCGTTGCGGCGGACGATCATGTCGATGCCGCCCAGGGTCTCCTGGTCCTCGCGGCCGTCCAGGAGCTTGTCCGCCAGCATGATCATGCCGGCGCAGGTGCCGTACACGGGCATACCGGCCGCCACACGCTCGCGCAGCGGCTCCAGCATGCCGAACAGCACGGCGAGCTTCGACATGGTGGTGGACTCGCCGCCGGGGATCACCAGGGCGTCGACCTCGGCGAGCTCCTCGGGACGCCGGATCGGCCTGGCCACGGCGTCCGCCGCGGCCAGGGCGATCAGGTGTTCCCGGACGTCGCCCTGGAGAGCCAGGACACCGATCACGGGGGTGTTCGTCATGACCGATTACCAGCCGCGGTTGGCGTAGCGCTCGGACTCGGGGAGGGTGTCGCAGTTGATGCCGACCATGGCCTCGCCCAGGTTGCGGGAGGCGTCCGCGATGATCTTCGGGTCGTCGTAGAAGGTGGTGGCCTTCACGATGGCGGCGGCGCGCTTGGCCGGGTCGCCCGACTTGAAGATGCCGGAGCCGACGAAGACGCCCTCGGCGCCGAGCTGGCGCATGAGCGCGGCGTCGGCCGGGGTGGCGACGCCACCGGCGGAGAAGAGCACGACCGGGAGCTTGCCGAGCTCGGCGACTTCCTTGACGAGCTCGTACGGGGCGCGCAGCTCCTTGGCGGCGGCGAACAGCTCGTTGTTGTCGTAGCCGCGCAGGCGGGCGATCTCGTTCTTGATCTGGCGCAGGTGGCGGACGGCCTCGACCACGTTGCCGGTGCCGGCCTCGCCCTTGGAGCGGATCATGGCCGCGCCCTCGGCGATGCGGCGCAGGGCCTCGCCCAGGTTCGTGGCGCCACAGACGAAGGGGGTGGTGAACGCCCACTTGTCGGAGTGGTTGACCTCGTCGGCCGGGGTCAGGACCTCGGACTCGTCGATGTAGTCGACACCGAGGGACTGCAGGACCTGGGCCTCGACGAAGTGGCCGATGCGGGACTTGGCCATGACCGGGATCGAGACGGCCTCGATGATCTCTTCGATCATGTTGGGGTCCGACATGCGCGCGACGCCGCCGTCCTTGCGGATGTCGGCCGGGACCCGCTCCAGGGCCATGACGGCCACGGCGCCGGCGTCCTCGGCGATCTTCGCCTGCTCGGCGTTGACCACGTCCATGATCACGCCGCCCTTCAGCTGCTCGGCCATGCCGCGCTTGACGCGCGAGGTGCCGATCGCCGACTCGGCGGACTGGGGGGAGGTGGGAAGCGTGCTCACGGATTGACCTCACTCGAAGGGAGCTCGAAAGGAAGACGGGTACTACTGCTCGTACTACTCGGCTGAGGAAACCCCAGGGGATCAGTCCACTACAAGGGCCAATATGGAGCCCGTGGCCCCTTGATTTGTCCCTCGCGGCCCTTGGACACCCCTAGATCGGCCGATCTGCAAGATCCACCGGCGGCTCGTCGTCCATTTCGAAGGCGAGCGGGAAGGGCGCGTGCCCCGCCAGTCTGAACCAGCGGACCTTGCGATGCCTGCGCAGCGCGCGGGCGGCCCGTACCGAGTCGTTGAGGAAGCGCCGCGCCATCGGCACCCGGCGGACGGCCGCCGCCAGCTCCTCCGTGGCCTCCGCCCCTCCGGGGGCCGCCTTGAGCACGTCGACCTGGTCGGCATCGGCGAAGACCGCCCGCAGCGCCTGGCTGAGCTCGCTCTCCGCCACCTCGCGGTGGTCCTCCTCGGCCTGCCGGGCGGCGTGCGCGGCCTCGTACAGCACCAGGGACGAGGCGGGGTCGAGCACCCCGGAGGTGGCCACCTCCAACACGACGGAGGCCCGCCGCACGAGCTGTGCGTCGAGCGCGGCCCGCGCGGCGTCCATCCGCGAGTGCAGCCGGTCGAGCCGGCCCGCGGTCCAGCTGAGGTAGACCCCGATGACTCCGAGAGCCAGCGCGATCCAGACAAGGGTTTCGATCACGCTGCGCGACCCTACCGCTCCGGGCGCCCCGGATCCCCATCGCCCCTGGCCCGGGCCGCTCCCAGTAAGGTCCGTGATCCATGAACATCGGGGGGACGGGACACATGAAGTCGCACCGCAGAACAACGGCACGCGCACTGCTCGCGGTGGCCGCCGCACTCGTGGCGGCCACCCTGGCCGCCTACTTCTGGGGCGGTTCAAACGGCGGGCTCGTCGTGATGAACCAGGTGCACGGCCACTTCGTCGGCATGGGCTGGGTGACGCTGGTCGCCCTGGTCGGCGGGATCCTGCTGGGAGCACGGAAGACGGCGACGCGCCTCGCCCTGGGACTCCCGGTGGCCATTCTCGGAGTCATGGTCATGAGCCTCGCCACCATGCTGGCCATGCTGGCCGGTGGGCAGGAACAGACGCAGAGTCTGACGGCCCCCGGCCGGGACGACCGTCGCCTGGTCGTCGAAGAGGGCTCGGCCATGATCGACCCGCTGTGGTACGTGTACGTCCAGCAGGGCAGCTGGCCCCGGGAGCGCCGTTGGGCCGTCGGCTACTTCAACGGCGACGCCACCGACAACGAGCTCCGCGAGGCCGTATGGACGGCCCCCGACCGGATCCGCCTGACCACCTCGGGCGGCGTGGTCCACGAGGTGACCGTCGCCCCCGGCGGACGGCCCGACCAGGTCGTCTCCGCCGGGTGGTGACGCCTCAGGACGACGCGGTGTCCTTCGAGAAGCCGAGGCGGGTGCGGAGCGGGACGCGTTCGTCGGTGGCCACCGCCGCCGCGCCGTCCGTCACCGTCTCGTAGACGGCCAGGATGTCCGCCCCGACCGTCGACCAGTCGAAGCGGCGGACGTGGGCGGAGCCGCGGGCGCTGAGTTCGGCCCGACGTTCCGGGTCCCGCAGCAAGGTGACGGCCGCCGCCGCCAGGGCGTCGGCGTTCTCGTTGGCGAAGAGGTCGCCCGCCCCGCCCTGGTCCAGGACCTGCGCGAAGGCGTCCAGGTCCGACGCGAGCACGGCCGCGCCCGCCGACAGGGCCTCGACCAGGATGATGCCGAAGCTCTCACCGCCGGTGTTCGGGGCCACGTACACGTCGACACTGCGCAGCAGCCGCGCCTTGTCCTCGTCCGAGACCATGCCGAGGAATTCGACCCTCTTGCGCAGGTCCGCGGGCAGGGACGCGACCGCCTCCTCCTCGTCGCCGCGGCCCGCCACGAGCAGCCGTACGTCCGGGCAGGCCTCCACGATCTTCGGGAAGGCCGCCATCAGCACGGGCAGGCCCTTGCGAGGCTCGTCGATCCGGCCGATGAAGCCCAGGGTGTGACCGGACCAGTCCGGGTTGGGCTCGGCCTTGGCGAAGAAGTCCACGTCGACGCCGTTGGGGATGACGACCGCGTCGCCACCCAGGTGCTCCACCAGCGTGCGCCGCGCGTACTCGCTCACCGCGATCCGGGCGTTGATCTTCTCCAGGGCCGGCTGCAGGATCGGGTACGCCGCGATCATCGCCCGTGACCGGGGGTTCGAGGTGTGGAACGTCGCGACGATCGGCCCCTGCGCGGCCCAGCAGGACAGCAGGCCGAGCGAGGGCGAGGCCGGCTCGTGGATGTGGATCACGTCGAAGGTGCCGTCGTGGAGCCAGCGCCGCACCCGGGCGGCGGAGAGGAACCCGAAGTTGAGGCGGGCCACCGAGCCGTTGTACGGGACCGGCACCGCCCGCCCGGCCGAGACCACGTACGGCGGCAGCGGGGTGTCGTCGTCCGCCGGGGCGAGCACCGACACCTCGTGGCCGAGGCGGATCAGGTGCTCCGCCAGGTCCCGGATGTGGAACTGGACGCCACCGGGCACGTCCCACGAGTACGGGCACACGATGCCGATCTTCACTACGGGCGCTCCTCCAGGTCGTCCAGCCACAGCCGCTGCAGCATGTGCCAGTCCTCCGGGTGCTCGGCGATGCCCGACGCGAAGGCGTCCGCCACCGCCTGGGTCATGACGGTGGTCTTCTCGGTCCGGGTCCCGGCCTCGGGGACCTCCACCTCGGGGTGGATCCGGCCGTACATCTTCGGCGTGTCACCGTAGTGCAGGGTGGCCGGGAGCAGCACCGCGCCGGTCTGCTGGGCCAGCAGCGCCGGTCCGGCCGGCATGCGCGCCGTGGATCCGAAGAAGTCCACCTCCACCCCGGAGGCCGACAGGTCCCGGTCCGCGACCAGGCAGACCAGGCCGCCGGAGCGCAGCCGCCGGGCGAGGGTGCCGAAGGCGGCGCCGCCGCTGTGCGGCAGGACCTCCATGCCCAGGCTCTCGCGGTAGGCCACGAAGCGGTCGTAGAGGGTTTCGGGCTTGAGCCGCTCGGCGACCGTGGTGAACGGGGCGTTCATGTGGCCGATGGCCCAGGCTCCGGCGAGGTCCCAGTTGGCGAGGTGCGGCAGGGCCACGACCACTCCGCGCCCGGAGTCGAGGGCCTCGCGCAGCAGGTGCTCGTCCTTGAACTCGACGTCCGTGCCGAACCGTTTCGGGTCCATGGTCGGCAGCCGGAAGGACTCCATCCAGTACCGCATGTACGAGCGCATGCCCGCCTGCGACAGCTCGCGCAGCCGCTCGGGACCGGCGTCGGGCACGACCCGCGCCAGGTTCGACTCCAGCCGCAGCACGCTCTTGCCGCGCCGCTTCCACGCGAAGTCGGCGATCCGGCGGCCCAGGGCCACGGCGGCCGGCTCGGGCAGCTTCTTGACCCCGGCCCAGCCGAGCCCGTACAGCGAGTCGACCAGCTTGTCCTGCATGGTGCCCATCAGGCCGCGCCACCCTCGGCGGCGGCCGCGGCGTCGGCCTCGGCGGATTCGCGACGTACGGTGACCACCCGCTGGATCAGAGTGACGAGCGAGCCCACCGCCACGATCCACAGGGCGATCGGGAGCAGGACGCCGATCCAGGACGGCACGCCGAAGGTCTGCAGCCCGGACAGGCCGGCCGCGACCAGCGAGATCACCAGTCGCTCGGCCCGCTCGATGAGCCCGTTGACGGCGACCGGCAGCCCGATCGACTCGCCGCGCGCCTTGGTGTACGAGACCACCTGGCCGCTGGCCAGGCAGAAGATCGCCACCGCGCAGAGCGCGTTGTCGTCGCCGTTGCCCGCGTACCAGAGGGCGAGGCCGCCGAAGATCGCCGCGTCGGCGACCCGGTCGAGGGTGGAGTCGAGGAAGGCTCCCCACCGGCTGGAGACTCCGGCCTGGCGGGCCATGTTCCCGTCCACCAGGTCGGAGAAGACGAAGAGGGTGATGGTGATGGTGCCCCAGAAGAACTCGCCGCGAGGGAAGAACCACAGCGCTCCGGCCACCACTCCGGCCGTGCCGATCAGGGTGACCGCGTCCGGGCTCACCCCCCGCCGGAGCAGAAATGCGGCGAATGGCGTGAGAACACGCGTGAAGAATGCACGCGCGTACTTGTTCAGCATGGCCTTCCCGGAGGGTCGCTGGGCCGCACGGCCACCACGGCCACCGGCTGGCCCATCGTAGCCGGCACGCCACCGCGCGGACGCCGCGCACCCACCGGTTCGTGTCACGTAAGACGTTCTTCACGCCGCGGACCGTCTCTCGTAGGCCCCGGGCACGTCCTCGGGTACCTCCCCGGTACGACGTATGGACGGGATGTGACACCAGTGCAAAGCTCGAAGAATCCCGCATTCCTCCTCCGTGGAGGCGGCCGGGACATCGAGCCGGACACCTGATCCCACCCGATCCCCACACCACCTGATCCTCCTCACCGTCACCACCGGGAGGCATGAGCATCATGGGAGCCACATCACACCAAGCCGGAGCCGCCGGCAGGGCACTGACGGCCGACCGTCCCTCTTCCATCCGGAACGTCGTGCTGGTCGGCCACAGCGGATCCGGCAAGACCACGCTGGTCGAAGCCCTCGCGCTGACCGCGGGAGCGGTCAACCGGGCCGGCCGGGTCGAGGACGGGGCCACCGTCTCCGACTACGACGAGATCGAGCACCGCCGGCAGCGCTCCGTCCAGCTGTCCCTCGTCCCCGTCGAATGGGGCGGAATCAAGATCAACATCTTGGACACCCCCGGATACGCCGACTTCGTCGGAGAACTCAGGGCCGGTCTGCGCGCGGCGGACGCGGCCCTTTTCGTCGTCTCGGCCTCGGACGGCATCGACGGCGCCACCCGGATGGTCTGGGACGAGTGCGAGGCCGTCGGCATGCCCCGCGCCATCGTCGTGACCCACCTGGAGGCCGCCCGCTCCGACTACACGCAGATGACCACCGTCTGCGGCGAGATCTTCGGCGCCGACGACCCCGACGCGGTCATCCCCCTCTACCTCCCCCTGCACGGCCCGCCCGGCCCCGACGGGCACGCCCCCGTCACCGGCCTGCTCGGTCTGCTCTCCCGGCGTGTCTACGAGTACGCGTCCGGCGAGCGCGTGGAGCGCGACCCGGACCCCGCCGAGCTCGCCCTCATCACCGATGCCCGCGCCCGACTCATCGAGGGGATCATCGCCGAGAGCGAGGACGAGTCCCTCATGGACCGCTACCTGGGCGGCGAGGAGATCGACCTCAAGACCCTCGTCGACGACCTGGAGCGGGCGGTGGCGCGCGGCACCTTCCACCCCGTCCTGATGGCCGCCCCCGCCACCGACGGCGCCCGCCAGGGTCTGGGCACCGTGGAACTCCTCGAACTGGTCACCGGCGGCTTCCCCACCCCCCTGGAGCGCGCCGCCGTCCCCGTCACCCGTCCCGACGGCTCCGCCCGCCCGGACGTCACCTGCGATCCCGACGGCTCCCTGGTGGCCGAGGTCGTCAAGACCTCCTCCGACCCCTACGTCGGCCGCGTCTCCCTCGTCCGCGTCTTCTCCGGCACCCTGAAGGCCGAGGAGACCGTCCACGTCAGCGGGCACGGGCTCGCCGACCGCGGGCAGGAGGGCCGCGCCCTTCACGAACTCGACGAGCGCATCGGCTCCCTCTCCTCCCCCTTCGGCAAACAGCAGCGCGTCCTCACCCGCTGCATCGCCGGCGACCTGGCCTGCGTGGCCAAGCTCACCCGCGCGGAGACCGGTGACACCCTCTCCGCCAAGGACGACCCGCTGCTCATGGCGCCGTGGACCATGCCCGACCCCCTGCTCCCCCTCGCGATCGAGGCCCACAGCAAGGCCGACGAGGACAAACTGTCCCAGGGCCTGGCCCGACTCGTCGCCGAGGACCCGACCATGCGGCTGGAGCAGAACCCGCACACCCACCAGGTCGTCCTGTGGTGCCTGGGCGAGGCCCACCAGGACGTGGCCCTGGAGCGGCTGCGCACCCGCTACGGCGTCCAGGTCGACCCGGTCCCGCACAAGGTGAGCCTGCGCGAGACCTTCGGTGCCAAGGCCGCCGGGCGCGGCCGGCACGTCAAACAGTCCGGCGGCCACGGCCAGTTCGCCATCTGCGAGATCGAGGTGGAGCCGCTGCCGCCCGGCAGCGGCATCGAGTTCGTCGACAAGGTCGTCGGCGGCGCCGTGCCCCGCCAGTTCATCCCGTCCGTGGAGAAGGGCGTACGCGCCCAGGCCGCCCGCGGGCTCGCCGCCGGCTACCCGCTGGTCGACGTGCGCATCACCCTCCTCGACGGCAAGGCGCACTCGGTGGACTCCTCCGACGCCGCCTTCCAGACGGCCGGGGCCCTCGCCCTGCGCGAGGCCGCCGCCGAGGCCCGGATCGACCTCCTCGAACCGGTGGCCGAGCTCGCCGTCGTCGTCCCCGACGAGTACGTGGGCCCGGTCATGAGCGATCTCGCCGGCCGCCGCGGCCGCGTCGTCGGCACCGACCAGGCCGCGGCCGGACGCACCCGGGTCCGCGCCGAGATCCCGGAGATCGAGATCGGCCGCTACGCCGTCGAGCTGCGCTCGGTCTCGCACGGCACCGGCCGCTTCGCCCGGGCGTACGCCCGCCACGAACCGATGCCGCCGCAGATCGCGGAAAAGGTGCGTGAACAGGCCGAGAAGGGAAGTTGATTGCTGTAGCAGCTGATCGGCCGCCCACCCAACCAGCTTGCGGTGGGCGGCATTTCCCTGTCCCATGACCATGGGGCGAGATCCGCCGATAGGCTCGTCGGCGCACCAAAAGAGCAGGAACGCAAGGCGATGGGGGTGGGGCAGCGGTGGCGGACGACGGATTCGACTTCAGGCCCGGGGCGCAGGTTCCGCTGCAGGGGGGTGGCGGGCAGACGGCGGCGACCAACGCCCTGGCCTCGGCCGCTTACCGGGACGGCGGCAAGGACAGCAAGCTGGACAAGCTACTCACCGCCAACAACGAGAACCACCCCGCGACGGTCAAGCCCCCGAAGATCTCCCTCTTCGAACCCAGCCTCGGCGAGGCCTTCTGCCGGGCCGTGGAGGCCCGCACGCTCGGGGCCGGCCGCAAGCCACTGATCCAGTCCTTCGGCGCGGATCCGCAGACGGTGGTGGAGCACTGCCTGGCCGCCTCGCACATCCGCAAGGCGCGCGACCGCAAGCTCCGGCTGATCACGCTGGTCTGCGGTGTGCTGTTCCTGCCCGGGCTGCTGCTGTGGCTGGGCCTGTTCCAGCTGCGCAAGAGCCTCGCCTCCAAGGAGGGCAGGGCCTCGTGGCTGGGCACCGTACTCCTCGTCGGCGTCGCCCTCGTGGTGGCCGTCCTGATGTTCAAGCTGCCGCTCACCGGCTTCCTCGGCCTCTACGCCCGCGCCATGATCATCGCCCCGGCCCTGGGCTGGCTGCTCGCCCGCCGCGCCTGCGAGGCCACCGCCAGGGACCTTCGCTCGCGCTGGGACGGGCTGCTGTCCGGCGGCGGGGTCGGCGCCAAGATCCCGGAGGCCGTGCCCGGCAACCCCGACGAGAAGGCCCGCGAGGACCTGCGCCACCAGCTCGCCAAGCTGACCGCGGAGGACCGGAGCAACCAGGTCTTCTACGCGGGCCCCAAGGGCATCCTCGGCAT
Source organism: Streptomyces sp. NPDC048331 (assembly GCF_043201215.1). Taxonomy (NCBI): domain Bacteria; kingdom Bacillati; phylum Actinomycetota; class Actinomycetes; order Kitasatosporales; family Streptomycetaceae; genus Streptomyces; species Streptomyces sp. NPDC048331. Next base: position 123,830 of record NZ_JBICYT010000008.1, read on the forward strand.
GGGCACCCGGTGGGGCAGCTGGCAGATGGCCGAGGAGCTGGCCCCCAAGAGCGAGGGCATGGAGATCCACCCCTTCCGCAGCTGGGACGTCATACGCGGGATCGACGCCCAGCTCCGCAAGCTGGAACGGGGCCCCCTGCACACCGGTGGCTTCCCGCCCGCCGCGATCCAGCACTGGATCGTCACCCCGATCGGCGAGGGCGCCGCCGAGGTGGCCCGCCCCACCGGCGAGAACGTCGACGCCTTCCTCATCAAGCCGCACGAGATCACCCGGATCTGCAACGAGCAGCAGTTCAGCGCCGGCGACCGGCACTACCTGGGCATCCAGTACCCGCTCTGGGACGGCCAGCTGGTCATCAACATGCTGGTCACGGTCACCGTGCTCTACAAGACGCTGCGCGTGGACGTCACCGCGCACGCCCTGGGCCCCGTGCACGGGCTGTTCACGTCCAAGTCCGCGGCCCCGGTGGTGGAGGTGCCCAAGAGCATCCGCTTCTGGGAGACCGTGGAGCGCCCGCTTCCGCTGGTGGACGCGCAAGAGGTGGTGCGCCTCGCCGTACGGGCCCCGCTGACCTGGTACCCGCCGCTCCTGGAGTTCTTCGGGGGCAAGCTGGTCCTGCCCGAGCCGTTCGGCCTGCGCCACGTCTGGGCGAGCTCGATGTGGCGGCACCGGTTCATGGCGGACGACGCCCTGCGCACGGTGGCCCCGGTCCTGCGGTCGATCCACGCGGCGACCTTCAAGGTGCTGGAGGAGAACGGCGTCGACACCGAGCGCTTCACGAACCGCTCCTCGATCATGAGCGGGCTCATCCAGGAGCCCGCTCCGCGCAAGGCCGACGTCTACGACGCGTAGGTAGGCTGGAGGCACGGCGGAGGAGGGAACATGACCGAGCGCAAGCCACCGGGTGTCAGCTTCGAGTCCTTCGTGGACCGGCAGATCCGACAGGCCACGGAACGGGGCGACTTCACGAGCCTGCCCGGCTACGGCAAGCCGCTGGCCTCGCTGGACGCGCCCTACGACGAGCAGTGGTGGATCAAGGACAAGATGCACCGCGAGGGCTTCGCCGTCCTGCCTCCGGCGCTCGCGCTGCGCAAGGAGGCCGAGGACGCCGTGGAGAAGGTCCGGGCGGCCCGCTCGGAACGCCAGGTGCGCGACGTCCTCACGGAGATCAACGAGAAGATCGCGGCGGCCCTGCGCATGCCCCCGCCGGGCCCGCCCCTGGGTCTGACGGAGTTCGACGTCGAGGCCGAGGTGCGGACCTGGCGTCGGGACCGCCCGGACCAGGCCTGACCTCCGGAACTCCCGCCGGGGCGTCCCCGTCCGGATCCTGCCGACCGGCAGGATCCGGACGGGGACGGCCTAGTCGACGGGCCAGGCGTCGGCGAGCATCTGGCGGGTGTCCGCGAGGAGTTGGGGCAGCACCTTGGTGTGGCCCACGACCGGCATGAAGTTCGTGTCCCCACCCCAGCGGGGCACGATGTGCTGGTGCAGGTGCGCGGCGATGCCGGCACCGGCGGCCGCGCCCTGGTTCATGCCGATGTTGAATCCGTGCGCGCCCGAGGCCTTGCGGAGCGCGATCATCGCCCGCTTGGTGAGGTCGGCGAGCTCGGCCGTCTCCGGCCCGTCCAGCTCGGTGTAGTCGGCGACGTGCCGGTACGGGACGACCATCAGGTGGCCGCCGTTGTACGGGTAGAGGTTCAGCACCGCGTACACGTGCCGGCCCCGCGCGACGACCAGGCCGTCCTGGTCGGACATCTCCGGAATCCCGCAGAAGGGACAGCCGTCCCCGGCCTCCGGGCCGGTCGGCTTGTTCTCCCCCTGGATGTAGGCCATCCGGTGGGGCGTCCACAGACGCTGGAACGCGTCCTGAGTGCCCACACCGATCTGCTGCTCCGGCTGAGTCGTCATGGCGGCAAGCATATGACCTTGGCCTGGCGTGCGAGGAAGGCCCCCGGAAAGTGATCACTTTCCGGGGGCCTTCCTCGTACGGACGCGGCCGGATCAGACCTGGACGCGGTCCGCGACGACCTTGGCCAGCTTGGCCAGCGCCTCGTCCTTGGCGATGCCGTTCTCCTGCGAACCGTCGCGGTAACGGAAGGAGACGGTGCCCGCGGCCATGTCCTCGTCACCGACGATGATCATGAACGGGACCTTGAGCTTCTGGTGGTTACGGATCTTCTTCTGCATGCGGTCGGAGGAGGCGTCCACCTCGACCCGCAGGCCCTGCTTCTTCGCCGCCGCGGCGAACTCCTGCAGGTACTCGACGTGCCCGTCGCCGATCGGGATGCCGACCGCCTGGACCGGGGCCAGCCACGGCGGCATGGCGCCCGCGTAGTGCTCCAGCAGCACGGCGAAGAACCGCTCGATGGAACCGAACAGCGCGCGGTGGATCATGACCGGACGCTGACGGGAGCCGTCGGGCGCGGTGTACTCCAGGTTGAAGCGCTCCGGCAGGTTGAAGTCGAGCTGCACGGTCGACATCTGCCAGGTACGGCCGATGGCGTCCTTGCACTGCACGGAGATCTTCGGCCCGTAGAAGGCGGCGCCGCCCGGGTCCGGGACCAGCGGGAGACCCTGCTTCTCGGCGACCTGGGCCAGGACCGCGGTCGCCTCCTCCCAGGCCTCGTCCGAGCCGACGAACTTCTCCGGGTCCTTGGTGGACAGCTCCAGGTAGAAGTCGGTCAGACCGTAGTCGCGCAGCAGGTTGAGCACGAAGGTGAGGGTCGTGTCGAGCTCCTCCGCCATCTGCTCGCGGGTGCAGTAGATGTGCGCGTCGTCCTGGGTGAAACCGCGGGCGCGGGTCAGGCCGTGGACGACACCCGACTTCTCGTACCGGTACACGGTGCCGAACTCGAACAGGCGCAGCGGCAGTTCGCGGTAGGAGCGGCCGCGCGCGTCGAAGATCAGGTTGTGCATCGGGCAGTTCATGGGCTTGAGGTAGTAGTCGGTACCACCGTCGAGCTGCATGGGGGGGTACATGCCCTCCGCGTACCAGTCCAGGTGGCCGCTCTTCTCGAAGAGGGCGCCCTTGGTGGCGTGCGGGGAGTAGACGAACTCGTAACCCTCCTCCTCGTGCCGCTTGCGCGAGTAGTCCTCCATGGTGCGGCGGATGATGCCGCCGCGAGGGTGGAAGACGGCGAGGCCGGAGCCGATCTCGTCCGGGATGGAGAAGAGGTCGAGCTCGTTGCCGAGCTTGCGGTGGTCGCGCTTCTCGGCCTCGGCGAGGAAGTCGAGGTGGGCCTTCAGCTCCTCCTTCGACGGCCACGCGGTGCCGTAGATGCGCTGGAGCATCGGGTTCTTCTCGCTGCCGCGCCAGTAGGCGGCCGCGTTGCGCATGAGCTTGAACGCCGGGATGTTCCGGGTGGTGGGCAGGTGGGGACCGCGGCAGAGGTCCTTCCAGCACAGGTCTCCGGTCTTCGCGTCCAGGTTGTCGTAGATGGTCAGCTCGCCGCCGCCCACCTCGACGTCGGCGCCGTCGTCGGTCGACGCGGAGCCCTTGATGCCGATGAGCTCCAGCTTGTACGGCTCGTCGGCGAGCTCCTCGCGGGCCGCCTCGTCGGTGACCACGCGGCGGGAGAACTTCTGGCCCCGCTTCTGGATCTCCTGCATCTTCTTCTCGATGGCCTTGAGGTCATCGGGGGTGAAGGGGCGGGCGACGTCGAAGTCGTAGTAGAAGCCGTTCTGGACCGGCGGGCCGATGCCGAGCTTGGCCTCGGGGAACAGCTCCTGCACGGCCTGCGCCATGACGTGCGCGGTCGAGTGGCGCAGGATGTTCAGGCCGTCCTCGGAGGAGATCTCCACCGGCTCGACGGTCTCGCCGTCCTTCACCTCGTACGCGAGGTCCTTGAGCTCGCCCGCGATGCGCGCGGCGACGATGGTGCGCTCGCCGGCGAAGAGCTCCGCCGCCGTAGTGCCCGTGGCCACCACGCGCTCGTCCCGCTCGGAATCGCGTTGGATGATCACACGGACGTCTGACACCGGTCTCTCCTGACTCAGGGGGTGCGCGGGCGAATGCCGCGCGCCTGAATCGTACCGAGCGGAGTGGCCGCGCCGCTAAACGGTTACCGCCCGGCCCGGAACTCCGGGCCTGTCGGCGTGAACCCCCCGGTAGCGTGGCCCGCATGCCCGACATACGTGAACTGGACCTGAGCGACGATGCCACTGCGGCGGCCGTGCACCGGATCGGTCTGGCCGCGTACACGGTGGAGGCGGAGCTGATCGGCTTCCACGGCATCCCGGCCTTGGGTGAGAGCCTCGCCGAGATGCGGGCCGCCGACCTCGGCTGGGTGGGTGCCTTCCTCGGGGGCGGCGCACCGGCCGGCTTCCTCGCGTGGGCGTCCGAGCCCGGCGGCGGCGTCTCCATAGACCGGTTGTGCGTGGACCCGGCCTGGTTCCGGCGGGGTGTCGCGTCACTGCTGCTGCGCCACGCCCTGACGGAGCTGTTCCCGGGCCGCCCGGTCGAGGTCACGACGGGAGCGGCCAACGCCCCCGCGGTGGCCCTGTACGCACGCATGGGCTTCACCCGCGGGCCGGATTTCTCCCCCGTCCCGGGGCTGACCATGGCTTCCTTCGGCCGGGCCGCCGAGGGCACCCCGTGGGAAGGTGGAAGGGGATCTTCCGACCTGGCATGAGGTGACACCCATGAGAGTGACCAGGAAGGCGGCTGCCCTGGGCGCCGCGACGGCCCTGCTGGCGGGCGGAATGCTCGTCGGCACCCCCGCGGCGGCGGCGCCCGTCGCCGCGTGCACCGGGGACCAGCTCTCGGCCACCGGTGCGGACCGGACGGACTCCGGCAGGGTGCGGTTCACGGTGGTCAACAACGGCCCGGCCTGTGAGCTGCGGGGCTTCCCGACGGTGGCGCCCGCGGGCCAGGGCTCCCCGGACCGCAACAAGCCGCTGCGCGTCATCCCCCGGGGCGAGGCCCGGCCGGTGCTGCTGGCCCAGGGCGGTACCGCCTCGACGGTCCTGACCTTCACCCCGGTCCTGGGCGAGGCGGACGGCTACTGCGCCTCCGGCGCCGATCCGACCGTCGCGCCCTCGCTGGTGGTCGGCATCGCGGGCATGGGCTTCCAGGTGGCCCCCTCGGACGGCGGCCGGTTCGCCCTGTGCGGCGACACGGTCCGCGCCACCGCCTTCCGCTCCCGCTGAGGGCAGTCACGCACCTGCACGAAGCCCCGGACCCGGGTTTCGCGCACCACCTCTCGCCGGTCGCCTGAACCGACCGACCGCGAGCCCGGCAAGATCCGGAAGAGACGGCCTAGTCGTCGGACGGCAGGACGTCCTCCGGGTCGAAGGCCGCGTCCAGGGACTTCATCAGCCGATCCCGCTCGACCTCGTCCATCGGTACCGGTGTCACGTCCGCCGCGTCGGACAGCCGCCGGAAACCTCCCCGACGTTGCAGGCGGCCCGTGACCCGGACCGGCAGGCCCACGAGGTGGGCGTGGCCCGCGATGCGGTACGCCTCCTCGTCGAGGGCCGCCCGGACGTACGGGACCTCCGCCCCGGCCAGCACCCGCAGTCGTACGGTCCCGCCGCCCCCGGCGGCCTTGCGGCGCATCCGCACCACGGCCCCGGCGAGCCGGACCGGTACGGCGGGTTCCGCGCGGGTGTAGCGGGCGGCGGCCTCGCGCAGCACGGGCAGGTCGCCCGGGGAGAACTCCACCGGCTCGGGGCGGGCCGCGCAGCCCGCCGGGACCCCGGCCGCCGGCGCCCAGGCGAGGGCGACGCGGGCTCCCTCGGTACCCCGGACCAGGGCGATGAGCGCCTCGGCGAGTTCCCGGCTGACCCCGGCGGCCACCGCCGCGTCGAAGGCGTCCATGCCGCCGGTGGCCCGCCGGTAGTCCACCGCCTCGCGGGCCGCGTGCAGCGCGTGGTGCAGCCGGGTCACGGGTCCCCGGCCTCCGTCCACCGGTACGTACGCGGTCAGTCGGCGCCCGCCCGGGGAGGGTCCCACCAGGACCCCGTCCAGGGTGCGTTCGGCCTGCGCCTGGTGCCGGGCCCCGTAGTACCCGGCCCGGGCGCGGTCGGCGAGGGCCCCCGCGAGCAGCAGCCGGCGGGCGGCCGAGCGCAGCTGTTCCTGTACGGGCCAGGCCGCCTCGCCCCGGTACCCGTAGGGGCCCTCCGGGATCTCCCGCTCCCAGCGGATCTCGTCGCTGGGCACGCTCAGCCCGAGGAGCACCTCCCGGGCCGAGGGCAGGCCGCTGTGCGCGAGGGCGGTGAGCGCCTCGTCCAGCAGGTCCGCGCAGTCGGGGAAGGCGCGGCTCTCCGGGACGAGCAGGCTGGTGCCCGAGCGGCCGGGCGGGGTCCAGCGGCCGTACCGGCCGGCCGCGCCGCCGCGTCGCAGCCATCCGTGGCGGTGCAGCAGCGCCCCCAGGACCTGCGGGTCGACCTGCGCGGGATCGGGACCGCCCGGGGTGTACTGCGGGGACGGGGACGGGGATGGGCGCGGGGACGGGCGCGGGGACTGGGACGGGAGCGGTTCGAGGTGCGGTGAGTGCGGGTTCATCAGGGTGTCCCTCCCGACCCGACCCGGGTCATGATCTCGCACAGCGCACGGTCGTCGAAGATCCGCGTGGTCGGAATCCGTACGGTGGTCCGGCGCCGGCCGGTCACGGGGTGTCCGGCGAGGTTGGTCCAGTAGCAGCAGTGCCTCAGGTCGAGCCGGTCGTGTCCGGCGGCGAGCCACTGGTCGCGCTGCCTCGGTACGAGCATCACGACGAGGATCTTGTGGACGGCGACGGGTGTCCGGGCCAGCTTCACCAGGTGCTCGTTGTCGAGGGTGAAGCCGAAGGTGGCTCCGGCCGGCCGCGGCGGTATCTGGTAGGTCGCCTTGAGCTGCACCTTGATGGTGACCTCGTCGTCGACGACGTGTTCGGGCGCTCCGTGGGAGACGTGCCAGTCGATGCCGTTGTCGGGGAAGGGCTGGGAGAGCGAGCACCCCGCGGCGGCCGCGACGGCGTGCAGGTATCCCACCTGGAGGGTCTCCATGCAGGCGGTGGTGGCGAGCGTGCCGCGCAGGGGTCCGGTCCCCGGACCTGTCCCCTCGTGCAGCATCCCGCCCGGTTCGGGCTGTGTGAGCGCCATGGCCGGCTCCCCCGTGCCTTGCGGGCTCTGCCGCGAGCGGTGCTGGGTGACGACCGGTCATACGTACGGTCCCCCAAGGAAGTTGTCTCCGCACCCGACCGCCCGCAAACGGCGTACGGGGCAAACAGCCCGGGTATCACCGATGCGGCGGGGGTCATGTGTTCAGGAAGCTCCACCCGCCGCTCGGGGACGAGGAGTTCGCCATGACACGCTGGTACGAGGGCCCGCTGGCCGCATTCGACACGGAGACCACCGGGGTGGACGTCGAGCAGGACCGGATCGTGTCCGCCGCGCTCATCGTCCAGGAGTGTGCGGGCGGCCGGGTCCGCACCACGCGCTGGCTGGTCAATCCCGGCATCCCGGTGCCCCCGGGGGCCACGGAAGTGCACGGGCTGACCGACGAGCACCTGCAGCGTCACGGGCGCTGGCCGGCGCCGGTGGTGGAGGAGATAGCCCGGGCGCTCGGGGAGCAGCAGGTGGCCGGCCGGCCGGTGGTGGTGATGAACGCACCGTTCGATCTGACGCTGCTGGACCGGGAGTTGCGCCGGCACCGGGCGTCCTCGCTGTCGCGGTACCTGGACAACCGGCCGTTGACGGTGCTGGACCCGCGGGTGCTGGACAAGCACCTGGACCGGTACCGCAAGGGTCGCCGGACGCTGACCGACCTGTGCGCGCACTACGGGATCGAGCTGGAGGGCGCGCACGACGCGGCGGCGGACGCGATGGCGTCGCTGGAGCTGGTCCGGGCGGTGGGGCGGCGGTTCGCGGCCCGGCTGGAGCGGTTGACGCCGGCCGAGCTGCACACGCTGCAGGCGGTGTGGCACGCGGCGCAGGCACGGGGCCTGCAGGCGTGGTTCGCGCGTCAGGGGACACCGGAGGCGGTGGATCCGCACTGGCCGCTCCGGCCGGACCTGTCGACGGCCGCGTAGGTCGGCAGGAGTTCGCGGAGGCCCGAGCATGCGGAAGGCCGGTCCGTCGATGACGGACCGGCCTGTCCCGGTGGGCGATACTGGGATCGAACCAGTGACCCCTTCGGTGTGAACGAAGTGCTCTCCCGCTGAGCTAATCGCCCGGGAACGCACCGAACAATACAGAAGGCTCGGGGCTGGTTCAAACCGCTTCCCCCGAGGGGACCCGCGGGCCGCGTGCCGGGTACCTACTCAGGGCACATCTGAGTACGCACACCCATGTCCTGACTGCGTGACCGCCGCCACACTCCGGATATGAACACGCCTCTGCCGCCCGCCGAAGAGCTGGCGCTCATCGATCGCGAGCTGGCTCAACTCGATGCCCGGCGGGTGTATCTGCTGGGCCGTCGGGACTGGTTGCTGCGTCTGCTGCTCCAGCCCGGGTCCGGCCCCGCCCCCGTCCGCTGGGGGCCCGCGGTGTCCGCCGGGCCCGCCGGACCCGCGCGGGAGGCCTCCGCCCCGAGCGCGCAGAACGTGCTGCTCACCCTGGGCGCGGTGCTGCTGGCGGTCGCCGCGCTCGCGTTCACGCTGGTCAGCTGGGGCTCGATGGGGATCGCCGGACGCTCGGCGGTGCTCGCCGCGGTGACGGCGGCGGCGCTGGGCGCGCCGGTGCTCCTGCTGCGCCGCGGGCTGCGGTCGACGGCGGAGTCGGTCGCGGCGCTCGGCCTGCTGCTGACGGTGCTCGACGCCTACGCGCTCCACGCGGTCGGCATGCCGGACGTGAACGGCACCGGTTACGCGGCGGGGGCGGCGGCCGTGCTGGCGGCCGCGTGGGCCGGTTACGGCTCGGGGCTGCGCACGCTGCGGCTCCCGCTGCCGGCCGCGGTGCTGGCGGCGCAGTTCGCGCTGCCGCTGGCGGCGCTGGCCGTGCGGCCGGATCCGCAGGCGCTCGGCTGGGCGCTGCTGGCGACGGCGGCGCTGGACGCGGCGCTCGCCCTGCGGGCCGGGTGGGTGGCGATCCCGGCCGCCGTGAGCGCCGCCGGGGCGCTGCTGATCGGAGTGGCCCAGTCCTGGTCGGCGGGTTCCGCGGCGGCGGCCGTGGCCCCGGCGGCGCTGCTGCTGGCGGGCGCGGCCCTCGGGGCGGCGGCCGCCTGGCGGGAGCCGCGGGCCTCGGCCGCGGCGCTGGTGGGGGCCCTGGCGGCGGTGGCCGGCCTGGGCGGGGTGGCCCGACCGGTCCTGGACCCGGCCTGGACGGTGCTGGCGCACCTGCTGCTCGCGCTGCCGCTGCTGGCGGCCGTAAGGGTCCCCGCGCTCCCGGCGGCGGTCCGGCGCGGGGTGGCCCTGGCCGGGGCCGCGGTGGCGTCCCTGGCGGCGCCGGCGGCCGGTGTCGCGGCGGCCACGGCCCTGGTGGCGCGGCTGCGGGTGCTGGGTGAGGTGTGGGCGGCGACGACGCCGGACCGGGATCCGTACGGGTCGGGGGTGGCGGTCGTGCTGATCCTGCTGATCGCGGCGGGGGCGGCCCGGTGGACGGCGCGGGCCCTGTCGCGGCCGGAGCCCACGGTGGTGGCGGTGGTCCTGGCCTGGGCGGGGCTGTTCACGGCCCCGGTGCTGCTCGGGTTCCCGGTGGCGGCGGTGTTCGCCGCGCAGTTCGCGGTTGCGGGCGCGGCGGGGGTCCTCGCCCTGCGCTCCCCGGAGCGCGGGGTCCGGATCGCGGCGGCGGTGTGCGCGCTGGTCGGCGCCGCGAACGTGTCCCTGGGCGCGCTGGACGGCCGGGCGGCGACCTTCGCGGTGTGGGGGCTGCTGGGCGCGGGCTGCGCGGCGGGAGCGGCGTACGGGCCCGCTCCGAAGGCGGTGCGGTCCGGGGCGGCGGTGTGCGCGGTCGGGTACACCACGGGTGTGCTGGTGGCGGCGGGCGCGGTGTCGGACCTGGCGGTGGTCTGGTGGGCGCTGCCGGTCCTCGCGGTTCCGGCACTGGCGGCGGCGCTCGGGCCGCGGCTCGGCGAGGTCCGGCTGCCGGTCGAGATCGCGGCGGCGGTGGCGGGCGTCCTGGCGCTGGGCCTGTCGGCCGGCCGGGCCGGAACCCTGGCGCTGGTCCTGGCCCTGGCCGGGGTGATCTGCGCGGGCGCCGCGGTGCGGCCGGAGCGGCGGGTGCTGGGCTGGGCGGCGGGGGCGCTGCTCGCGGCGGCGACCTGGGTGCGACTGGCCGAGGCCGGGGTGAGTGCGCCGGAGGCCTACACGCTGCCGGTGACGGTGCCCGCGCTGGTGGTGGGGCTGCTGCGGCGGCGCAGGGACCCGGGGGCCTCGTCCTGGACGGCGTACGGCCCGGGCCTGGCGGCGACGCTGCTGCCGAGCCTGGTGGCGGCCTGGGGGGACCCGGGGTGGCCGCGCCCGCTGCTGCTGGGGGTGGCCGCGCTGGTGGTGACCCTGCTGGGCGCCCGGCGGCGGTTGCAGGCCCCGCTCCTGCTCGGCGGGGCCGTGCTCGCGGCGGTGGCGGTGCACGAGCTGGCCCCGTACGTGGTGCAGGTCGCGGGTGCGCTCCCGCGCTGGGTGCCGCCGGCCCTGGCGGGCCTGCTGCTGCTGGCGGTGGGGGCGACGTACGAGCGGCGGCTGCGCGATGCCCGCAGGCTGCGGGCCGCGATCGGCCGACTGCGGTAGACGGTCTCCGGCGACCGGGGGAACGCCAGAGGCCCGGAGACGGTGAAGTCTCCGGGCCTCTGGTCCGGGTGGGCGATACTGGGTTCGAACCAGTGACCCCTTCGGTGTGAACGAAGTGCTCTCCCACTGAGCTAATCGCCCCGGACGCACCGCAAACATTACCGCATGTCAGCGGTGCTCCCTGACCATCACTGGTCCTTGAGGCTCCAGGGCAGGACGAGCCCGTACTTCCAGAGGTAGAAACCGATCAGCGCGCCCGCGATGACGAGGCCCACGCTGGTCAGGATGATGTTGCGGCGGCGGACCTTCGGGTCGAGCGCCTTCTGTGCCGCCTCGGTCACCTTCCGCTTCGTCCAGCGCAGCACGAGGTGGGCCCAGGCGAACTCGGTGGCCCAGATCGCCAGGCCCGCGAAGATCGCGACCCAGCCCGGTCCGGGCAGTACGAGCATGGCGACGCCCGCACCGATGACCGCGAGGCCGACGATGAAGACGCCGACCTGCCAGCTCAGGTGCAGGCTCCTGTTCCGCTTGATGAAGGCCGGAGCCTTCGACACGTGCGGCGTCTCCTCGGCGGCCTCGGTGCCGGCTTCCGCGGTGGATCCGGCGGCGGCTTCCGTGGCGGCCTCTTCAGCGGCGGACCCGTGGGTTCCGCGGTCACTCCCCGTATTCATGGACCCGAATCTACCGGAGCTCGATGCACACGGGAATGCGGGTTTGGATCCGCCGTCCGAGGGACCCAGAGGTCCGCAAAACGGTCAGAGGGGTTTACAACGGCACCGTAGGTGGCATGTCGATTTCGCCGACGTGCGAATCCCCGAGCGCACACTGAGCGAAAGGCCCTGGCGCTTATGAACACCACGGTCAGCTGCGAGCTGCACCTGCGCCTCGTTGTGTCGAGCGAGTCCTCACTGCCTGTTCCCGCGGGCCTGCGGTATGACACGGCCGACCCCTACGCCGTGCACGCCACCTTCCACACCGGCGCCGAGGAAACGGTCGAATGGGTGTTCGCCCGCGACCTCCTCGCGGAGGGCCTCCACCGGCCCACCGGTACCGGCGACGTCCGCGTCTGGCCGTCCCGCAGCCACGGTCAGGGCGTCGTCTGCATCGCCCTGAGCTCACCGGAGGGAGAAGCACTGCTCGAAGCACCCGCCCGAGCACTCGAGTCGTTCCTCAAGCGGACGGACGCCGCGGTTCCACCCGGGACCGAACACCGGCACTTCGACCTCGACAAGGAGCTCTCCCACATCCTGGCCGAAAGCTGAGCCAGGCCTACAGCCGCTCGACACCGTCCGACTCGGGGCGACGGTGCGGGGCGGACAACCACATACGGCAGTGCCGGCGCTGTTCCCGCGGAAGCCACCCGCGAGGACGGCGCCGGTGTGCTCTGCGCGACCCGCTATTGTCGGGCGGCAGCGGCGACGGCCCCCGTCGTCGCAGGCCCGGCCCCTGAGGGAGACCCCGTGCAGATCCCCCACGACACCCGTCGCGCGCTCGACGTCGTCGTCGCGCTGGTGAACACCGCGGCCGAGGCCGACCAGCCCGACGGACTCTCGGACATCGGTGCGCTGCGCGGATTCGTCCAGGAGTACTCGATCAGCGACGTCGGCGAGCTCAGCGCCCGCGACCTGGCCGGCGTCCGGACGGTCCGCGGGAAGTTCGCGCAGGTCTTCGCCTCCCCGAACCCGCGTGCGGCTTCCATACTGATCAACGAGCTCGTGGCCACGGCGGGCACCACTCCGCAGCTGACCGACCACGACGGCTACGACTGGCACGTGCACTACTTCGCGCCCGGCGCGTCGGTGGGTGACCACCTGGCGGCCGACGGCGGCATGGCACTGGCCTTCATCGTGGTCTCCGGCGAGCAGGAACGGCTGCGCCGCTGCGAGGCCCCGGACTGCAGGCGCGCCTTCGTCGACCTGTCGCGCAACCGGTCCCGGCGCTACTGCGACAGCCGGACCTGCGGGAACCGGCTGCACGTGGCGGCGTACCGGGCCCGGCGCAAGGAGGCCGACGCGGAGGCGTCAGAGCATGAACAGGTCGTGCACGGCGGCGAGCAGCAGCAGGATGCCGATCACCGCTAGGAAGATCATCAGGGGTGGCTGGGAGAGCGCGAAGAGACACCCTCGCGGCTCCTCCACCACAGGGGCGGGTACCGGCGGGTCATGGTGCGATGTGTCGAACATGTCGGGGCGATGATGGCGCAGCGCGCCACACACCGGCCCTCAACACGCCAACATCCGCGCGGGAGTTCGCTCGATCTTGTGGACGATGGCCGACCTGGCCGGTCCGGCCCGGATCGCGTGCTCCGGTCCGGGTTCGGTTCCCGGGGTCAGATCCCGTGCTTCTTGAGGATGGCCTCGATGTCGGAGAAGTCGTCCGTGGGGGCGGCGGGCTGCGCCTGCGAACCGGCCTTGGCCGTGCCCAGGGACGGGGCGGAGGCACCCGGGGCGACGGCCCCGGCGGCCGGGCTCCCCTTGACCTTCTTCGCCGGCTTCCCGGACTCCCCGACCTCCGGCAGGCCGCGGCGCTCGATGGCCCGGGTGGTCATGAAGAGCACCCAGGACAGCCCCAGCAGTCCGAAACCGGCCCAGACGGTCGGGTCGAAGACCATCCCGGACACCCAGTCCACGAACCCCGTCATCACCAGGGCGACCGGCACCAGCGCGTACGCGGTGATCCGCGCGGCGGCCAGGAAGCGTTTGCGGTAGGCGGTGACCGCGGCGATGCCCAGGCCCGCCACTGACACCGCGGAGCAAATGGTCTCGGCAAGCATGCGGTCCTCCGGACTCTCGGCGGCTCGGCGATCTGTCCCTATCCATCCTGCACCGGCCGCCGCCGCGGCGGCCAGGTTCCGGCCCGCCCCCGGACGGATCTCCGGGACATCTCCGGGTCGCGCCTCCTCCCTGGGTCCAGGTCGCTCGGCCGAGGTCACCGTCCCGGCCCCGGTCGGTGGGGCGGGTGCGGGCTGGGAGACTGTCCGTATGACCGATTCCGTGATCCTCGACGTCTGGTGCGAACTGCAGTGCCCGGACTGCCACCGCGCCCTGGACGACGTACGCGCCCTGCGGGCCCGCTACGGCGACCGGCTGGACATCCGGCTGCGCCACTTCCCCCTGGAGAAGCACAAGCACTCCTTCGCCGCGGCCCAGGCCGCCGAGGAGGCCGTCGAGCAGGGCCAGGGCTGGCCCTACGCGGAGGCGGTGCTGGCGCGCACCGCGGAGCTGGCCGAGCGCGGCGAGCCGGTCCTGCTGGACGTGGCGCGTGAACTGGGGCTCGACATCGAGGAGTTCGACACGGCCCTGATCGACGGTCGGCACATCCTGATCGTCGACGCCGACCAGGCCGAGGGCAAGGCGATCGGCGTGACCGGCACCCCGACGTACGTGATCGACGGGCAGCGCCTCGACGGCGGCAAGAGCCAGGACGGCCTGCGCGCCCGGATCGAGGAGATCGCCGACCGCCTGCTCGCGGACGCCGGCGAGTCGGCCTGATCCGAAGGACACGCCCTACACGAGGTCCTTGGCGTAGTTGAAGTTGGTGGGCCGGTAGCCGAGGGAGACGTACAACCGCAGGGCCGGGGTGTTGTCGGTGAAGACCTGGAGCGCCAGCGAACGGTGGCCGGCGGCGAGTGCGGCGCGCTCGGCGAGCGCCATCAGGTGGCGGCCGTGCCCGCGCCCTCGGTGCTCGGCCCGGACCTCGATGTCGTAGATGTACGCGCCCTCCCCGCGCGGCGCGAGCCACACGTGGCCGACGGGCCCCTCGCCCGCCTCCAGGACGACGAAGGTGGCTCCGGGGGTGGCCAGGCCCTCGGGCAGCAGGCTCTCGTGGTCGGCCACCGATTTGGCACGGGCGGCCTCGGCCGGCATGCCACGGCTCCTCCAGTTCGCGGCGTAGGCCTCGACGGTCCCGGCGTACCAGACCTCGTACTCGGTGTCCGTCATGGGGCGGCCGCGCACCTCCTCGGGGAGGGCGGGGGGCTCGGCCGGCAGGTCCTTGACCATGTTCCGGCTGTACTCGGTGTACCCGAGGGCCTCGGCCATGCACAGGCCGGCTTCCGAGTCCGCCGGGACCGACACGCGGACCCGGCGGCAGCCCCAGCCGCGCAGCACCTCCTCGGCGGCGAGCGCGGCGACGGTGGCCCTCCCCCGCCGCCGGTCGCCCTGTTCGACGGAGAGGTCGCGGATCTCGCCGACCGTCGGCCCGAAGGGGGTGTCGGAGGCGATCAGCAGGGCGCCGACCCGCCTGCTGTTGACCCGGATCTCGTACGGGCGCGAGCGTGCGCCGTCCGCCGTGTGCTGGAGCGGCCCGGACGGCCGCAGGGTGGTGGTCATCCCTTGAGTTCTACCCCTCCCCCGGCCGCCGCGACAGCCCTCCTCCGGCGCAAGCCGCCCCCGTTCCGGTCCCGGTCGCCCTACGGGTCGAGGTCCGAGCCCGCCATCACCTCGAAGATCCGCATCACCTCGGCCGTGACCGGTCCGGGGGCGGAGCCCAGTTCGCGGTCGTCGATCCGCGACACCGCCTGGGCGTCACGCAGCGAGGAGGTCACGAAGACCTCCTCGGCCCGCTCGAGCACCTCGAAGGGCAGGTCGGTCTCCTTGGCGCCGGCCCAGTCGACGATCAAGGCCCGGGTGATGCCGGCGAGGCAGCCGGAGGCGAGCGGCGGGGTGTGCAGTTCTCCGTCGAGTACGACGAAGACGTTGGAGCCGGTGCCCTCGCAGAGGCGGCCGAGCGTGTTGGCGAGGAGCGCCTCGGAGGCCCCGGCCCGGTGCGCGGCGGCGAGGGCGACCACGTTCTCGGCGTACGAGGTCGTCTTCAGCCCGGCCACGGCGGAGCGTTCGTTGCGGACCCAGGGCACCGTGACCACGGCGGTGGTGTCCGGGCGGCGGGGGGAGTCGGCGACGGCGGCGATCAGGGTGGTTCCGGCGTCTCCGCGGTCGGAGCCGAGGGGGGAGACACCACCGGTGTAGGTGACGCGCAACCGCCCGTGCTCCAGCGGGTTGGCCTCCAGTACGGCGGCGCAGGCGCGGCGGACCTCGTCGAGGTCGGGGTCCGGCAGGCCCAGGCCCCGGGCCGAGCGGGTGAGCCTTTCCAAGTGCCGGGTGAGCGCGAAGGCGCGGCCGCGCTCCGCCTTCAGCGTCTCGAAGACGCCGTCGCCCACGGTCAGGCCGTGGTCGAGGACGGACACCTTCGCGCTGTCCACCTCGGTCAGGGCTCCGTCGAGCCAGATCTTCATGGTGCGGTCCTTCCGATCGTGTCGTTCGTCCCCTGCGTGCCGCCGCTCACCTCGTGGCCCATGGCCACCCGCAGGAGCCGGGCGGCCTTGAGTTCGGTCTCCGCCCATTCGCGATCGGGGTCGGAGCCCCACGTGATGCCCGCTCCGGTGCCGAAGAGCAGGCGGGGGCCACCGGCGGCCTCGCGGTCGATCCAGAATGTACGGATACCGACGGCCAGCTCGGCGGTACCCCGGTCCGCGTCGACCCAGCCGATGCCTCCGCAGTAGGGGCCGCGCGGGGCGGTCTCCAGGGCTTCGATGATCCGCAGGGCGGAGGACTTGGGGGCGCCTGTGACCGAACCGGGCGGGAAGGTGGCGGCGAGCAGCTCGGGCCAGCCGGCGCCGTCGGCGAGTTCGCCGCTCACGATGGAGACGAGGTGGACCAGGCCCGGGTGCTCCTCGACGGCGCACAGCTCGGGGACGGCGACGGAGCCCGTCGCACAGACCCGGCCGAGGTCGTTGCGCACGAGGTCCACGATCATCACGTTCTCGGCGTGGTCCTTGGGGAGCAGGTCGTGGACGGTGCGGCCGGTCCCCTTGATGGGACCGGACTCGATGTGCCGTCCGGAGCGGCGTAGGAAGAGCTCGGGGGAGGCGGTGGCGATCTCGACGCCGTGGGCGGCCAGGCGAATCGTTCCTGCGAAGGGTGCGGGGTTGCCGCGCGCGAGGAGCGCGGTGAGCGCGTCGACGTCGGCGCGGTCGGGATGGGGCAACGGCGCGGACATCACCCGGCAGAGGTTGGCCTGGTAGACCTCACCCGCGGCGATGTGCTCACGGACGCGCCGTACGCCGGCCACGTACGCGGCGCGGTCGAGGGAGGAGGTCCACCGGTCGGCGTCGGGTCCGTGCCAGGCGCCCGGAACGGGCGCGGGGACGGGCACGCGGCGGACGTCGCCGAAGCGCGCGCAGACGAGCCGTCCCTCGAAGTCGGCGGACACCGCCCAGAAGCCGGTGGAGTCGAGGGCGGCGGGGTCGCCGGTGACGTCTCGGAGGTCGGTCGCGAGGAGGCCGCCGAAGCGGGCCATGGGAGGCAGGTCGTGCACGGCTGCGAGTCTATGACCGGTGACGACACGGCGCCGGTGCGGTGACGGCAGGGTGACCTGTGGTGATCGAGCGGCAGCACGCTGCGGAAACGCGTTTTTGAGCTGGCCCGGTAATCCGCTAGAGTTCAACACGTCGCCAGGGAGCGAAGGGGAAAAACCCCGGAGCGAACACGGTGACCTGCGGACGTAGCTCAGTTGGTAGAGCACCACCTTGCCAAGGTGGATGTCGCGAGTTCGAGTCTCGTCGTCCGCTCGAAGTGGGGGATCTTCCCGAGAACCCCTACAGCTCCATGGTGGAGTGGCCGAGAGGCGAGGCAACGGCCTGCAAAGCCGTCTACACGGGTTCAAATCCCGTCTCCACCTCCAAGGACGATTAGCTCAGCGGGAGAGCGCTTCCCTGACACGGAAGAGGTCACTGGTTCAATCCCAGTATCGTCCACTGATCCGCAAGGATCCCCGCGCGATTAGCTCAGCGGGAGAGCGCTTCCCTGACACGGAAGAGGTCACTGGTTCAATCCCAGTATCGCGCACGCAGCACCAGCATCACCTGTTTCACCTGCGGCTTTCGAGCCGTGGAGCCCGCGCGATTAGCTCAGCGGGAGAGCGCTTCCCTGACACGGAAGAGGTCACTGGTTCAATCCCAGTATCGCGCACCATCGGAAAGCCCCGACCGTCCTGCGGTCGGGGCTTTCGCGTTCCCCCGCACGAGTGGGCCGTGCACGAGTGGGCCGCGCACGAGTGAGCGGGCAGGAAAGGTCGAGGCGCATCGAAAAGGGTGCTGCCCGTCCGACTCCCCAGTCGTACGGGCAGCACCCTTCACTGCCGTCCGTCCGTCGCTCCCCCGTCCCCACGGGGTTCGACAGGCCGATGTCCCGGTCCGGGCCGCTCTCCCGGACCTGGGGCGCCGCTCAGCGCCCCAGCATCACGCCTACGGACGACGCCTGTGCCGCCAGCTGATCGAAGCCTCCGAAGAGGAAGAGCAGCAGGGCGGCCAGGGGGAGCACCATGGCCGCGGCCACCAAGGGGTGGCGGGTACCGGACTCGTGGCCGTTGAACGCGAATGCCTTGCGCCCGTGCCGTGCGATGTCCGCCATGGTCCTCTCCCTGTCGTCTGGCAGCGGCGGGCTCGTGACCTCGGGGGACGAGTGCGCCACCCGCCGCTTGTCTTCAACACTAGGCGGGTGGGCGGCTCCTGGCCTCATGCCCTCGTACCCATTGCCGGGCCTCCAGGAGGATGACGGGGCCTCCCCCGTGTACTCCCCTGGGTGGAGACCGCACCCCCGTTGTGGGGGACTTCCCGGAGGGGATGACCGGAGGGTAGTGACTTCGCTCACTTGCGTCACTCCCTGTGGCCGCGTGTCCGTCCACCGGCCGCCGGCAAGATCGACTCGGCCGGGAGTCACCCGCGGTCGCCCCGGGGCGGGCCCGCACCTGCTCCGGGGCTCCAATCCCCTTGCCGCAAAGGGCGTTTGGCCGGGTGGGCGGCCCCGGTGGAACGTCCGGCCGGCAGCGCGGGCGCCCCCTCACGTGTGCTGTGCCGCACTGACGATCGAATCCCCCGGCGAGGGCGCGGCCTCTGAGCACGCATGCCGGATGGTCCGTAAGCTGTGCCACGTCAACAGGACGACCGGTCAGCGGGGTGGACATGGCGATGATGCGGCTCCGGCGCGAGGACCCGCGTGTCGTCGGCTCGTTCAGACTGCACCGGCGGCTCGGCGCCGGCGGCATGGGCGTGGTCTACCTGGGATCGGACCGGCGCGGACAGCGTGTCGCGCTCAAGGTCATCCGGCCGGACCTGGCCGAGGACCAGGAGTTCCGCTCGCGGTTCGCCCGCGAGGTGTCCGCCGCCCGGCGGATCCGGGGCGGCTGCACGGCACGCCTGGTGGCGGCGGACCTGGAGGCCGAGCGCCCCTGGTTCGCGACCCAGTACGTACCCGGCCCCTCGCTGCACGACAAGGTGGCCGAGGAAGGCCCCCTGACGGCCGCGCAGATCGCCGCCGTGGGTGCCGCGCTCTCCGAGGGCCTGGTCGCCGTCCACGAGGCGGGGGTCGTCCACCGGGACCTCAAGCCCTCGAACATCCTGCTGTCGCCGAAGGGTCCGCGGATCATCGACTTCGGCATCGCCTGGGCCACCGGCGCGAGCACCCTCACCCATGTGGGTACGGCTGTCGGCTCCCCCGGGTTCCTCGCACCCGAGCAGGTACGCGGCGCCGCCGTCACCCCGGCCACCGACGTCTTCGCCCTCGGCGCCACGCTGGCCTACGCGGCCACCGCCGACTCGCCCTTCGGGCACGGCAGTTCCGAGGTCATGCTGTACCGCGTGGTGCACGAGGAGCCGCACCTCCAGGGCGTGCCGGACGCGCTGGCGCCCCTGGTGCGGGCCTGCCTCGCCAAGGACCCCGAGGAGCGGCCCAGCACGCTCCAGCTGTCGATGCGGCTCAAGGAGATCGCGGCCCGCGAGGCGCAGGGGCTCTCCGACGGGCGCCCGCCGGCCCAGCGGGCCCGGGTGGAGCGGCCGACCGGGCGGCTCCCCGAGGCGGAGCGGATCGGCGGCGCGGCCGAGGAGTACCCGGGCCGGCGTCCCGAGCGTCGCACCGGCGGCACCACGCCCAGGGCCCAGGACGGCACCCCGAGCGGTCCGCACTCGCGGCCCTCGTCCTCCCGCAACCCGCAGCACCCCGGCGGCCCGTCCTCCCGGCCGACCTCGGGGCGTACGGGCGGCCGTCCGGCCCCCAGGACGACGGGGACGGGACGGCGGCCCTCCCGGCCGGATCCGAAGCTGATGCGGCAGCGGCTGATCGTGTTCGTCGTGGTGACGCTGATCGTGGCGCTGGGCATCGCGGCGGCCCAGAAGCTGTAGCCCCGGCCGTAGCCCGGCCTTGGCCCCGGGTGCGAGCCAGGGCGTCGCTACTGCGCGGCGCGGCCCTGGGCCACCGCGTAGAAGGCGACCGCGGCCGCCGCGCCCACGTTCAGCGAGTCCACGCCGTGCGCCATGGGGATCCGCACCCACTCGTCGGCGGCGACCAGCGCGGGCGTGGACAGTCCGTCGCCCTCGGCCCCGAGCATCAGCGCGACCCGTTCCAGGGACTGCGGCGCGGCCACGTCGATCGGCGTGGCCTTCTCGTGCGGGGTGAGGGCGAGCAGCTTGAAGCCCGCCTCACGCACCGAGTCGAGGCTCTTCGGCCAGGCCTCCAGGCGGGCGTACGGCACGGAGAACACCGCCCCCATGGACACCTTCACCGAGCGGCGGTAGAGCGGGTCCGCGCAGTCCGGTGACAGCAGCACCGCGTCCATGCCGAGGGCGGCGGCGCTGCGGAAGATGGCCCCGATGTTGGTGTGGTCGTTGACCGCTTCCATGACGACCACCCGCCGGGTGGTGGACAGCAGTTCCTCGGCCGTGGGCAGCGGCTTGCGCTGCATGGAGGCCAGGGCCCCGCGGTGCACGTGGTAGCCGGTGACGCGCTCGGCGAGCTCGGGACTCACGGCGTAGACCGGTGCCGGGAGTTCGTCGATGACGTCGCGCATGACGTCGACCCACTTGGCGGAGAGCAGCATCGAGCGCATCTCGTACCCGGCGTCCTTGGCGCGTCTGATGACCTTCTCGCCCTCGGCGATGAAAAGGCCTTCCGCGGGCTCGCGCCTGCGCCGGAGTTCGACGTCGGTCAGGCCCGTGTAGTCGCGCAGGCGCGGGTCGTCGGGGTCGTTGACGGTGATGAGATCAGCCACAGGGTGATACTGCCTTGTCCGGGGTGCGGTGCCAACGGCCTGTCAGGCGCCGGTGGCGGGGAGGGTGCGGTCGCCCGGCCCGTTCACGCGGACGACCTCGCCGATGACGATGACGGCCGGCGGGCGGACCTCTTCGGCGCGTACGGTCTCGCCGACCGTGGCCAAGGTGGCGTCCACCCGGCGCTGGGTGGCGGTGGTGCCCTCCTGGATCACCGCGACCGGGGTGTCCGCGCTGCGACCGTGGCGCACCAGCGCCTCGGCGATCAGGCCGATCTTGTCGACGCCCATCAGGATCACCAGGGTGCCGGTGAGCTTGGCGAGGGAGGCCCAGTCCACGAGCGAGCGCGCGTCGTCGGGGCCGACGTGGCCGCTGACCACGGTGAACTCGTGCGCCACACCGCGGTGGGTGACCGGGATGCCGACGGCGCCGGGCACCGAGATGGAGCTGGAGATACCGGGAACGACGGTGCAGGGGATGCCGGCCTCGGCGAGGGCCTGGAGCTCCTCCATGCCGCGGCCGAAGACGTACGGGTCCCCGCCCTTGAGTCGGACCACGGCCTTGCCGGCCTTGGCGTGCTCGATCAGGGCGTTGTTGATGGCCTCCTGGGCCATGAACCGGCCGTACGGGATCTTCGCGGCGTCGATGACCTCGACGTGCGGCGGAAGTTCGTCGAGCAGGTCGCGGGGGCCGAGTCGGTCGGCGATGACCACGTCGGCCTCGGCGAGGAGCCGGCGGCCGCGCACGGTGATCAGGTCCGGGTCGCCCGGGCCGCCGCCGACGAGCGCCACGCCGGGGCCGGCCTTGTGCCGGTGGGTGGGAGCGGTGAGGGTGCCGTCGCGCAGGCCTTCGACGACGGCGTCACGGACGGCCGCGGAACGGCGGGGGTCGTTGCCGGTCAGCACGGCGACGGTGACCCCCTCGATGCGGCCGGTCGCGGGGGTCCAGGCGGTGGCGGCGGAGGCGTCGTCGGCGCGCACGCACCAGACGCGCTCGCGCTCGGCCTCGGCGGAGGCGCGCTCGTTGTCCTCGCGGTTCTGGGTGGCGATCAGCGCGTACCAGGCGTCGGCGAGGTCGCCCTCCTGGTAGCGGCGGCGCTCCCAACGGATCTCGCCGGTCTCGGCCATGGCGTCCACGGAGGGCGTGGCGGAGGGCGAGATGAGCAGGACGTCGGCGCCGGCCGCGATGAGCGCGGGAAGGCGGCGCTGCGCGACCTGTCCGCCGCCGATGACGACGACACGGCGGCCGGCGAGACGGAGTCCTACGGGGTACGCGGGGGTGTCGGCCATGGCGGTGCGGCTCCTGAAGGCGGCGGTGCTCTTGCGTGCCGCTGCGGCGCTGGAGCGGCGGTGTACTGACGTGCGGTAATCCGGTGCGGGTCCACCATACGGCGCGGCCCGTCCCGAGGTGCGGACGGGGCTGCGCCCGACCCCTGCGGGGTCGCTCGGCGGGTCCGGGTCACCCCCGCGCGGGCTTCCGGCGCGCGGGCGGGGGGCGGGACGCTTCGCCCGCGGCAGGCCTGCTCCGGGACGGCCGGGGGCTTCGCGGTGGGCGATGCCCTTCCGGCAGGTCTCCTCGGCCGGCGAACCCTGAGCCGGACCGGCCCGCCGCTCGGCGGTGGGTTCGCTCGGCCCGCGGGGACCTCCCGGAGTGTCCCCGCCCCACGGCGGCGGGCGCGGGCCCGCCGTCCCGGCCCCCGGCGGAGGCCCGGGGTGGGTCCTACTTCTCGGTGACGCCCGCCGAGTCGAAGGTGGCGACCTCGTGCATCGCGCGGGCCGCGCTCTGGACCAGGGGGAGGGCGAGGAGGGCGCCGGTGCCCTCGCCGAGGCGGAGGTCCAGGTCGACCAGCGGGCGCAGGCCCAGCTTGTTCAGCGCCGCTACGTGGCCCGGCTCGGCGCTGCGGTGGCCCGCGATGCACGCCGACAGGGACTCCGGGGCGATGGCGCGGGCCACCAGGGCGGCGGCTCCGGCGCTGACGCCGTCCAGGATCACCGGGGTACGCAGGGACGCGCCGCCGAGCAGGAGGCCGACGATGGCCGCGTGCTCCAGGCCGCCGATCGCCGCGAGGACGCCGATCGGGTCCGCCGGGTCGGGCTGGTGGAGCTCCAGGGCGCGGCGGACGACCTCGACCTTGCGGGCGTGCGTCTCGTCGTTGATGCCCGTGCCGCGGCCGGTCACCTCGGCCGGGTCGACACCGGTGAAGACCGAGATGAGAGCGGCGGACACGGTGGTGTTCGCGATGCCCATCTCTCCGGTGAGGAGCGCCTTGTTGCCCGCCGCCACCAGGTCGCGGGCCGTCTCGATGCCCACCTCGATGGCCGCGACGGCTTCCTCGCGGGTCATGGCGGGGCCGGTGGAGAGGTCGGCGGTGCCGGGGCGGACCTTGCGCGGGAGCAGGCCCGGGGTGGCCGGGAGGTCACCCGCGACGCCGACGTCGATCACGCAGACCTCGGCGCCCACCTGGTTGGCGAAGGCGTTGCAGACCGCGCCGCCGCCCAGGAAGTTGGCGACCATCTGCGTGGTGACCTCCTGGGGCCACGGGGTGACGCCCTGGGCGTGCACGCCGTGGTCACCGGCGAAGATCGCGACCGCCGCAGGCTCCGGGATCGGCGGCGGGCAGACCCGGGAGAGGCCGGACAGCTGGGCGGAGATGATCTCCAGCATGCCGAGGGCGCCGGCGGGCTTGGTCATGCGCTTCTGGCGCTCCCAGGCCTCGCCCAGGGCCTTCGCGTCGAGCGGGCGGATGCTGGCGACGGTCTCGGAGAGCAGGTCGTGCGGCTCCTCGCCGGGCAGCGCACGGCGGCCGTAGGTCTCCTCGTGGACCACCCAGGACAGCGGGCGGCGCTGCGACCAGCCGGCCTGGGCCAGCTCGGGCTCCTCGGGGAACTCGTCGACGTAGCCGACGCAGAGGTAGGCGACGACTTCGAGGTGCTCGGGCAGGCCCAGCTCGCGGACCATCTCGCGCTCGTCGAAGAAGCTGACCCAGCCCACGCCGAGGCCCTCGGCGCGCGCGGCGAGCCAGAGGTTCTCGACGGCGAGGGCCGAGGAGTACGGGGCCATCTGCGGCTGAGTGTGCCGGCCGAGGGTGTGGCGCCCGCCCCGGGTGGGGTCGGCGGTGACGACGATGTTGACCGGGGTGTCGAGGATGGCCTCGATCTTGAGTTCCTTGAACTGCTTCGCCCGGCCCTTGGGCAGCGACTTCGCGTACGCCTCGCGCTGGCGCTGGGCGAGCTCGTGCATCGTCCGGCGGGTCTCGGCGGAGCGGATGACGACGAAGTCCCAGGGCTGCGAGTGGCCGACGCTGGGCGCGGTGTGGGCCGCCTCCAGGACGCGGAGCAGCACCTCGTGCGGGATCGGGTCGGTACGGAAGCCCTTGCGGATGTCGCGGCGCTCGCGCATGACGCGCAGGACGGCCTCGCGCTCGGCGTCGGCGTAGCCGGGGGCCGCCTCGCCGACGGAGGGCGCGGCGGCGTCCGTCACGGGCTCGACCTCCGGCTGCCCCTCGGGCTGCTCCGCGGGGACCGGCTCGGGGGCGGCCTCGGGGTGGATCTGGAGGTGCGGCGCCGGCTCCGGCTCGGGCTCGGGCCGGACGGTCTGCGGCTGGGCCGGCTCCGCCACGACGGCCGGGGCGGCGGGCACCGGCTCGGGCCGTACCTCGACCGGCTCCGCGGCCGGGGCCTCGGGCTGCCCCGCCGGGACGGCCTCCGGCTGCGCCGGCTCGGCCGCGACGGGCGGGGCCACGCGTGCGGGCTCGGGCTGGGGTTCCACGGCCACCGGCTCGGCCACGACCGGCAGCGGCTGCGGCTCGACCGCGACGGGCTCGACCGCGACGGGCTCCGGGGCGACCGGCTCGGCCACGGCGGCCGCCACCGGCTCCACCGGGGCGACCGGCTCGGGCTGCGGCTCCGGCTCGGGCTCGACGGCGAGGGGCTCGGCGGCGACCGGCTCGGCGGCAGCCGGCTCGACCGCGACCGGCTCCGGCTGGGGTTCCGGCTCGACCGCGACGGGCTCGGGCTGAACGGGCTCGGGCTGGACCACCGTCTCCGCGGGAGCCGGGGTCGGCTCCGGCTCCACGGGGGCCGCGACGGACTCCGCCACCGGCTCGGCCACCGCTTCGGCGACCGGCTCGGGCGCGGCGACCGGCTCCGGGGTCCAGGGGGCCCCGGCCTGCGGCGGGATCTCGGCCGGCTGGGCCGCGGCGGCCGGCGCCGCCTCGGCGCGGACGTCCAGGTACTCGGGTCCCATGGTCGGGGGCCCCGCCTGCGGGAACGGGGTGGGCGCCGCCGGAGTGCTCACGGCGGCCATCGCGGCGGCCTGGGCGGGCGCCGCGGCCGGGCCGCGGTCGGCGAGGGACCGTACGACTCCGCCGTTGGCCTCGGGCATGGGCGGGCCCATGTGCAGGGGACGCCGCAGGGGTGCCGCGGGGGCCGCCGGGGCGGCCGGCGGCGGGACGACGAGGCCGCCGAGGTCGAGCGCGCCGGAGTCACGGCCGCCGGTCTCGTGCGCGCCCGCGCTGTAGCCGCCGTCGGGGAACACGGGCGGGGGGAACTCGGTGTACCCGGCCGGGGCCTCGGCGTGGGCGGGCTCGGCGCCGAAGGGCTGGTCCGCGTACGTCTGCGGCTCGCCGAGCTGGGGCGCGGGGAAGGCCGGGGCCTGCGGGACGACCTGCGGGTCGCTCCAGGCGCCCTGGCCGCTCGGCATCAGCAGCAGTTCCTCGTCCTCCGGCTCGGCCGGATCGTCCATGAGGTCCTGGAAGGCGTAGCCGGCGGGAATCGGCGCCGGGATCTGGACCGGAGCGGGGACGCTCTGCTGATCCACCATGCCCGCGTTGTCCGGGAGACCCTCGCCCGGGACCTGGCCGGTGTCAGTCATGCTTACCCCTCGCCCATCGGTTTTGCCTCTTCGATCGCCCGGTCGCCCACGAGGCCGCCGAGCGGTGTTGCCTGCGGGGTTGCGGTGCGACGAGCTCGTCTCGCATGCGCCGGCACGACAACCAGTAAGCATTGTCGCGCCCGTCGGCCACCGTGGCGGCCATAACCGTCACGGTCCTCTGTGGACTGCGCCACGTCGCGCGTCCAGGCGGTGTCGCGATGCCCGAATCGTCCGAAGCAGTACGACGATCGGCCAGCCTACCCCGGCCCTCGTCTCAGCGCGTGGCGGGGCGTTCCGCTGCCAGGAGGAACACCACGGAACGGTCCTGTTCGGTCCAGGTCCGGGTGTCCAGGCCGACGGACTGGAGCAGTGCGCACTCGACGGCGTAACCGTGTTCGGTGAGTGCCCTGCCGATCGCCTCCGCCTCGTCGCGGGTGGAGGCGTGGCTGACGATCCGTTCGGGGCGGCGTTCGGCGACGGCCGCGACGACGTCGGCGCCGCCACCGCCGACGCGGACGACATCGGGTTCGGGCAGGTTCTCCAGTACGTGCGGTGCGCGCCCGGCGACTGCCTGCAGCTGCACTCCGCGCCTGCGGGCGGCGGCAGTTATGCGGTCGCAGGCGGCCGGGTCGACATCCACCGCGATGACCGCGGCGCCGAGGGCGGCCGCGTCCACGGCCACGCCGCCGGATCCGGCGCCGATGTCCCAGAGGAGGTCGCCGGTGCGCGGGCCGAGGCGGGCGAGTTGGGCCGCGCGCAGCTGTGCGGAGCCGCCTTCGCCGGTGTCGGTCTGCGGCCCGGCCCAGCCGCGTTCGGTGGACCGGGCGGCGCTCCGGCCGAGGAGCCAGCCCGCGTCGGCGGGGGCGGGTCCCCCGCCGCCGATGACGATGACGACGTTCGGGTCGCGCCAGCTGTGGTCGGCGGCCTTGTCGGAGGTGAGGACGCTCACCTGCTCCCGGTCCGTGCCGAGTTCCTCGCAGACGACGAAGGTGCGGTGAACTCCTTCGAGGAGCAGCGCGAGCTCCGCGGGGCCGGCGCCGGGTGAGGTGAGGACGGCGACCTTGGCGTGGGCGCGGCAGACGTTGACCGCGCGGCGCAGGGTGCGCGGGTGGGCCACGACGACCTGGGCGTCGTCCCAGGGCATGCCGGCGCGGGCGAAGGCGGCGGCGACGGAGGAGACGGCCGGGACGACCTCGACCTCCAGGCCGTGCTCCGGGGCGCGCAGGACGCGTACGGCGCCGAAGAAGCCGGGGTCCCCGTCGGCGAAGACGACCGCGGTGCCGCGGTGGCCGGCGATGCGGCGTGCGGCGAGGCCGACACTGCCCAGGCGGATGCGCTCCGCGTGGGGCGGTACTTCGGGGAGGGCGAGGTGGTGCGCGGCGCCGGCCACGAGGGTGGCGGCGGAGAGCGCGGACCGGGCGCCCGCGGTCAGGGGCGAACCGTCCCAGCCGATCACCGTGACCCGGTCGGCCATCGTCGTCAGTCTCCTGGTCTGGCGGGGCGCCTCCCGGCGGTGGCCGGAGGAGGGCGAAGTTCGGTCGGGGCGGGCACGGTGAGACTACCCGCTCATCGGTTCAGTTCCAGTCGGCGCCGACCCGGTGGCCGTTCGCGTCGGAACGCTGCGGGAACGCGGTGCTGCGGGCGTATCCGTCGTAGCTGTCGTAGCTGTCGTAGCTGTCGTACCCGTCGTATCCGTCGCCCTCGTCGAGGTCCTCGGGGACCAGGCTCCAGACGATGAGGTCGGTGCGGGTGTCGGTCCAGCCGCCGTCGGTCGTCTGCGTACGTACTATCCACGCGTTGCGCAGGACGCCCTCGCTGATGCAGCCGATCTTCTGGGCCACCTGCTGCGAGGCGGTGTTGTCGGCGGCGGTGCGCAGTTCGAGGCGCTCGAATCCCTGGTCGCGGAAGAGCCATTGGGCGACGGCCAGCACGGATTCGCTGGCGTATCCCTCGCCGCGGGCCCAGGGGGCGGTGACGTAGCCGACCTCGGTGGCGCGGGTGTGCCAGTTGGTGCTCTGCAGGTGCACGATGCCGACGAGGCGCTGGGTGAGGAACTCGGTGACGGCGAAGACGATGCCGCGGCCCTCGGTGCGTTCCGCGTGGGAGTGTCGGGTGGCCCAGGCGTGCGCCTCGGCGGGGGTGTAGGGGTGGGGCGCTCCGGTCCAGGCGGTGACGTGCTCGTCGTTCATCATCTCGGTCAGCGCGGTGACGTCCTCTTCCTCGAAGGGGCGCAGCACCAGCCGGTCCGTGCTGATGGTGACGTCCGGGAAGGTGGTAGTCATGCGCAGCTCCATGCCTGAGACCGTGGTGCGACCGTGGTGCGATGCGACCGCGGTGCGGGACCGTTCGTGCGGGACCGTGCGTGCGGTTCGTAGGCCACAGCATGCAGCATCGACCGGGTGATGTGCAGGGCCGGGTTGCCCGGAAGCGGGCAGAGCTCGGCCCCGCGCGCCGTCAGGTGCGTGCGGGGCCGAGATTCATGACCGGTTCGGGAGGAACCGGATCACGAGGTACCGGTTCAGGAGGTGGCCGGGGCGCCGAAGGCCGCGACGACCGAGCCCTGGTACTTCTCCTCGATGAACTTCTTGACGTCGTCGGAGTTCAGGAGCTTGGCCAGCTTCTGGATCCGCGGGTCGTCCTGGTTGCCGTCCTTGACCGCGAGGAAGTTGGCGTAGGGGTTGCCCTCGGCCTTCTCCAGGACCAGCGCGTCCTTGGCGGGCGACAGCTTGGCCTCCAGGGCGTAGTTGCCGTTGATGATCGCGGCGTCCACGTCGTTCAGGGCGCGCGGGACCGTGGCGGCCTCCAGCTCCTTGAACTCCAGGCCCTTCTTGTCGGTGATGTCGGAGAGCTTGGCGCTGGTGCCGACACCTTCCTTGAGGGTGATCAGGTTGTTCGCGGCGAGGAGCTGGAGCGCGCGGCCCTCGTTGGTGGTGTCGTTGGGGACGGCGATGGTCTGGCCGGCCTTGATGTCACCGATGGCCTTGATCTTCTTGGAGTAGAGGCCGAGGGGTTCCAGGTGCACGTTCACGACGGGCACGACGTGCGTGCTGTTCTTCTTGTTGAAGTCGTCGAGGTACGGCTTGTGCTGGAAGTAGTTGCCGTCGACCTGGCCCTGCTCGGTGGCGGTGTTCGGCAGGACGTAGTCCGTGAACTCCTTGACCTCCAGCTTGAGGCCTTCCTTCGCGGCGAGCTTGTCCTTGACGAAGTTCAGGACGTCGGCGTGCGGGCTCGGGGAGGCCGCGATGACGAGGGGCTTGCTCTCGTCGGCCTTGCCGCCGTCGGCCTTCGCCGAGGACGGGTCCGAGGAGCTGCCGCAGGCGGTGAGGCCGAGGGCGAGCGCGGTGGCCGTGGCGGCGAGGGCGGTGAGCTTGATGTTCTTACGCACGAAGAGTGCCTTTCTTGCTGAACAAGTACCGATGACTTGCTGGTGGTGGCCCAAGCACGACAAGTGCGGGCTCTGTTGGGGGGGGGGAAGTCTTCTCAGGCGGTCCGGCCGCGGCGGGCGAGGAGGCGGACCACGCCGTCGCCGAGCAGCTGGACCAGCGTGACGAGGGCGATCAGGACCACGACGGTGGCGATCATGAAGCCGGTCTCGAAGCGCTGGAAGCCGTAGGTGATGGCCTTGGAGCCGAGGCCTTCGCCGCCGACGGCGCCCGCCATGGCGGAGTAGCCGACGAGGGTGATGACGGTGGTGGTGACGCCGGCGACCAGGGAGGGCAGGGCCTGCGGGAGCAGGACCTTGCCGACCAGGGTGGGGATACCGCCGCCCATGGACTCGACGGCCTCGATCAGGCCGTGGTCCACCTCGCGGACGGCGGTCTCGACGAGGCGGGCGAAGAAGGGGATGGCGCCGATGGCCAGCGGGACGATCATGGCGGTGGGGCCGATGAAGGTGCCGACGACCGCGGTGGTGACCGGGATCAGGAAGATCAGCAGGATGATGAACGGCAGCGAGCGGCCTATGTTCACGATCACGCCGAGGACCTTGTTGAACGGCTGGTTCTGCAGGAGGCCGCCCTTGTCGGTGAGGACCAGCAGGATGCCGAGGGGCAGGCCGCCGAGCACGGTCACCAGGGTGGACCACAGCACCATGTAGAGGGTGTCGTAGGTGCCCTGGGTGAGCAGGGGCTGCATTTCGGACCAGGTCACTTGGCACCATCCTTGACGAGCTGGGCGAGCTCGGCGTCGGCGTCTTCGGGGTCGTCGACCACGTCGACCTGGAGGCCCTGCTCGCGCAGGAAGCCGACCGGGACGACGTTGTCCTCGTAGCGGCCGGGCAGTTCGATGCGCATGCGGCCGATCTGCCGGCCCGCGACGGTGTCCATCGCGGCGCCGAGGATCGAGATGTCGATGTTGTACGTGCGCGAGAGCTGCGAGATGACCGGCTGGGCGGCGGCTTCGCCGTGGAAGGTCACGTCGACGACCGTGCGGTCGGGGCCGGTGGCGGCGCCGGTGACCGGGAAGAGTTCGCAGGCCAGCTCGGAGCCGGGGGTGGCGAGGAGTTCGGCGACGGTGCCGGACTCGATGATCCGGCCGTTCTTCATCAGGGCGGCCGAGTCGCAGACGGTCTTGACGACGTCCATCTCGTGCGTGATGAGCAGCACGGTGAGGCCGAGCTGCCGGTTGAGGTCGCGGAGCAACCCCAGCACGGAGCGGGTGGTCTCGGGGTCCAGGGCGCTGGTGGCCTCGTCGGACAGCAGCACCTTGGGGTCGCCGGCCAGGGCGCGGGCGATGCCGACGCGCTGCTTCTGACCGCCGGAGAGCTGGGTCGGGTAGGCCTTGGCCTTGTCGGCGAGACCGACGAGGTCGAGGAGTTCGAGGGCCTTGCGGGAGCGCTCGCGGCCGGAGATCCCGAGGATCTCCAGGGGCAGCTCGACGTTGCCCTGGACGGTGCGCGAGGACAGCAGGTTGAAGTGCTGGAAGACCATGCCGATGCGGCTGCGCGCCTCGCGGAGCTCCTTGCCGGCGCGGCGGCCGCGGCCGGCGAGGGCGGTGAGGTCGACTCCGTCGACGGTCACCGTGCCGGTGGTGGGGCGCTCCAGCAGGTTGACGCAGCGGATCAGGGAGGATTTGCCTGCGCCGCTCTGGCCGATGACTCCGTACACCTCGCCCTCACGGACGTGGAGATCGACGCCGTCCAGGGCGGTGACCTCGCGGCCACGGGACTGGTAGACCTTCGTGAGGCCCGATGTGGTGATCACAGGATTTCCGTCGCTGTCGTGTGCGCGGCGCAGCGGGGTGCCGGCACGGGGCAAACAATCTGGGGACGCGATACGGGACGAACCGTCAGAAAATGATGGTGTCGACGCGTGCGCGGGGCATGACCGAGCCGTGCTGTTCATCAGGGGACGAAGCACTGGCGCGACTGGTCTCGCTTCGGGGCGCGAGACTCAGGAGGGGGCCCTCAGAAGGCGCACATTCGACACATACAACGAGCACCGGGCGTCATCGTCGCCTCGGTCGCAAGGGTGCGGCTGCTCGTCGTGGTCATGGGCCCCAGTAAACCAGACCTCTCCCCTGACCGATCACAGACGTCCGAATAGCGGACGCCATTCGACCGCATACCGGAC
Source organism: Streptomyces sp. NPDC048331 (assembly GCF_043201215.1). Lineage (NCBI taxonomy): Bacteria > Bacillati > Actinomycetota > Actinomycetes > Kitasatosporales > Streptomycetaceae > Streptomyces > Streptomyces sp. NPDC048331. The sequence continues at coordinate 154,958 of NZ_JBICYT010000008.1, forward strand.
CGCACCGGGCATGGCCACCCTTCCCCTCCCTGCCCCTGCGGCCAGGCTGACCTGCATCGACAGGGGTCCCGGGGCCCGTACGGACCGCTCCCTCCCGGGTGCGGTGACCGGGCCCGCTGTGGTCAAGACCACGGTCGGGACACCGGGGTGCGCGCATCGGGTCTTTCGGCCCGTAATACCCTCGCTCCATGCTCGACGCCCTGACGGTCGCCATCGGCGTGGCCGCACTCGCCCTCGCCGCCTGGTGCGGCCACGCCGCATGGCGGGACCAGCCGACCAAGGACTGGCATTTCATCGGTATGGCCGTCGTGACGGTGCTGGTCCTGGCACAGCTGGTGATCGGTCTGGTGAAGCTGGCCCAGGGCGGGAAGCCCGACGAAGGCACGGTGATCTTCGTGGCCTACCTGGTGGGCGCGTTCGCCGCGGTTCCGGCGGCCGGACTGCTCTCGCTGACCGAGCGGACCAAGTGGGGATCGATCACGGTGGCCGCCGGCGCCGTCGTGCTCGCCGTCCTCGAAGTACGGCTCTACGACATCTGGGGAACCACCGGTGCCTGACTCCGACACGACGAACGACACCGACACCGACACCGACACCGACACCGGACGCGGAACAGGTACCGCCTCCACCACGCCTGCGGCCTCCGCCGGGCGCAAGCGCCTGGTCTCCGGGCCCGGCCTGCTGCTGGTGTGGCTCTACGGGGTCATGGTGGTGGGCGCGGTCTCCCGCTCGGCCTTCCAGATCTCCACCGAGTTCGACCGGGCGCCGCTCCCGTACTCGCTGTCCGCCGTGGCCGCGCTGGCCTACGCGTTCATCACGTACTCGCTGGTGCGCGGCGGCGAACGGGCCCGCAAGGCGGCGCTGGTCTGCTGCGCCGCCGAGCTGGCGGGCGTGCTGGCCGTCGGGACCTGGACCCTGGTACGCCCCGAGGCCTTCCCCGACACGACCGTGTGGTCGCAGTTCGGGATGGGCTACCTGTTCATCCCGGTGATCCTGCCGATCACCGGGATGCTCTGGCTGCGCGGGCGCGGAGCGGCGACTACGCGCTGACCGTGAAGTCGGTCGGGTCCTTGGCTTCCTTCTCCAGGATCACCAGCTGGACGCCGTCGGACGCGGTGCGGCCGCCGACCTTGACGTAGCCGGCCTTGCGGTAGAGGCGCAGGTTCGACTCGCTCTTGTGCCCGGTGTGCAGGCGGAAGCGCGTGGTGTTGCCCGGGCTCGCCAGGGCCTCCTCGACCGCGCGCAGCAGGCGCGCCCCGAGGCCGTGACCCTGCAGGCGCGGGTGCACACAGAGTTTGGCGATCTTGCCGGTGCCGTCCTCGTCGACGTTGCCGCGCACGGTGCCGACGATCTCGTCGCCGAGTCGGGCCACCAGGACGGTGTCGGTCGCCAGCTCCCCCTTGAGGGACTCCAGGGACTGGGTGAGCGGCTGGATCAGGTAGTTGCCGTAGAGCTCGGCCTCCCGCTGGAAGGCCAGGTACTGCAGTTTGAAGATCTGCTCCGCGTCCTCGGCGGCCGCCGCCGAAATGGTCACGCTCATGCCCATGTGCGCATGCCTCCAGCTCACCTGGTAGCCCGTTGGTCTACCGCTCCTTTCCCCGCAGGCCAGGAGCCGCAACCTCTGCAGCCAGCATTCTGCGCAGACATCCCAGGCAACGGGAACGCACGGGCCCCAAACTTCCTTGTGAGATACCCAACTCTCCTGCGATTTCACGGTAAGTGAGGTCTCTGGGCGAAAGAAGTGCCTTCATCAGCTCGGGACAGCGTCCGGGCAACCGGGCGACGGCCGATCGGAGTGCGCGGTTCTCCTCGCCGTGCAGGAGGGCGTCCTCCGGTTCGTCCGCGGCGGCCGCGCCGCCCGTCGTGCTCCCGTCCGCCGAGCCCCGGCCGTGGCCGTACGGGATCTCGCGGCGGGCCCGGCGGCGGGCCAGGCGCGCCTCCGCCCGGACCGCGCGACGCAGCCACCGCGCCGGCTCCGCGGGTTCGGCCGGATCGGGGGCGGGGCCGCCGCTCTCCAGCAGCCTGACCCAGACGGCTTGTTCCAGGTCGGCCGCGTCCACCCCGGTGCCCGGGGCCTCCGCGGCCGCCTCGGCGGAGAGCAGCGGGCCGAGCTTGTCGACGTAATCAGCCTTCAGCAGGTCCATGCCGGGCGGGACGAGCGGTTCGGGCCGGACGGTTTCCCCGCCGGGCCCGGGCCACTCGTACGGGAAGCAGCGCTCAGCGGTTGACGGGGCGTCGGCCCGGGCGGAAGGCATCGGCGGCGAGCAGTCCGGTGTCCGGGTTGTCGGTGAAGATCCCGTCGATGCCCTGTTCGAAGTAGGTGCGGAAGGCGCCGAGGGCGTTCCCGTACGCGGCCGGGTCGGTTCCCCTGCGGTATTCGGCCGGCAGGAAGCTGTTCTCGTTGCGAGCGGTGTAGGGGTGCAGCAGCAGCCCGCGGGCGTGGGCGTCCTTCACCAGGGTGGTCGGTGTGCCGAGCTTGCCGGCCGCGTCGCGCGGGAGGATCAGGTCCATGGTCGGTCCGATGCCCTGGGCGAAGCCGGCGATCCACTTCAGGCCCTCGGGCGCGACCAGGTCCGCGACCGTACGCGGGTCCTTGGCCACCTCGAAGTCCCAGGGCCGGGTGTCGGCCGCGGAGAGCAGGACCACGCGGGGCGCGGAGACCAGCCGGGAGAGCCGCTGGATGCTGGAGGGCTCGAAGGACTGGAGGAAGACGGCGGCGCCCCGCCCGTCCCGCCCGTAGCGGCGCAGGAGCTTGGCGAGGGGCTCCTCCAGGCCGAGGCCCAGACCCCGGAAGTAGGTGGGGTGCTTGGTCTCCACGTGCAGCCACACCCGCCTGCCGCGCCGCCTGCCCTCGCGGTCGGCCCAGCGGAGCACCTCTTCGAAGGTGGGTACCGCCCACCGGCCGTCGTAGAGGGTGTTGCGCTGACGGATGGCGGGGATACGTTCCTTCGCGCGCAGGGTCCGCAGCTCGGCCAGGGTGAAGTCCTCGGTGAACCAGCCGGTGACGGAGACGCCGTCGACGGACTTGGTGGTGCGCCGGGAGGCGAACTCGGGGTGGTCGGCGACGTCGGTGGTCCCGCCGATCTCGTTCTCGTGGCGGCACACCAGATGGCCGTCGCGGGTCGGGACCAGGTCCTGCTCGACGACGTCCGCGCCCAGGTCGAGGGCGAGCTGGTACGAGCCGATCGTGTGCTCCGGCCGGTAGCCGCCGGCTCCACGATGGCCGATGACCGTCGGGTGGGGAAGGTCCCGGTATCCCCCGTCGCCGTGTCCCTCGCCGTACCCGTCGTCGGCCGCGGCGGAACCCGCCGCGAGTCCGGTGATCCCGGTGCCCGCCGCCAGGACGGCCGCCCCCAGGACCGTTCGCCGCGCTGCCCCACCCTGTGTCATGAGTGCCCACTCCTCGTCGTGAACGCCGTGTCGCGGCCCGCGATCGGCGTGCAGATGGTAGGCAAATCGGGGTGGCCGAGGAGCGTGCGTCGAGGGCTCATCCGGGGAACGTGGCGCAAACATGCGTCAACACTCTGTATCCGACACGTGAACCCGATGTGCGCTTCGCCGTGACCCGCGAGTATCGTCCTCACCTGCGCTACCGCCGTGTGGTGGGTGCGCGAACCGCTTTTCGATGCCGGAGGGCCCACGTTGTTCCGTACGAAGCTCATCAAAGCCACTGTCGGACCGGTCATGCGCATGATGTTCCGCACCCGCGTGGAGGGCATCGAGAACATCCCCGGCTCCGGTCCGGTGATTCTGGCGGGCAACCACCTCACCTTCATCGACTCCATGATCCTGCCGCTGGTGTGCGACCGTACGGTCCACTTCATCGGCAAGGACGAGTACGTGACCGGCAAGGGGATCAAGGGCCGCGCCATGGCCTGGTTCTTCACCGGCTCCGGCATGATCCCCGTCGACCGTGACGGGGCCAACGGCGGCGTCGCGGCCCTGATGACCGGCCGCCGCATCCTCGAAGAGGGCAAGATCTTCGGCATCTACCCCGAGGGCACCCGCTCCCCCGACGGCCGGCTCTACCGCGGCCGCACCGGCATCGCCCGGCTGACCCTGATGACCGGCGCCCCGGTGGTGCCGTTCGCGATGATCGGCACCGACAAGCTCCAGCCCGGCGGCGCCGGCATGCCGCGTCCGGGCCGGGTCACCGTCCGCTTCGGCGAGCCGATGGAGTTCTCCCGCTACGAGGGCATGGACCGCGACCGGTACGTGCTGCGCGCCGTCACCGACTCGGTGATGGCCGAGGTCATGCGCCTCTCGGGCCAGGAGTACGTCGACATGTACGCCACCAAGGCGAAGGCCGCCTGACCCGGGCCGCGCCTACTGACGCTGGAGTGACCGGCTGACGCCCGCCGCCGTGGTGGTGGCGAGGATCCAGCCGGTCACGATCAGCAGGTACGACAGCCACTGGTGCAGGCCGCCCGGTGCGAAGGCCGCCTCCTGGCCGAAACCGACGATCGGCACCATCAGGTCGATCGTGTAGAACACCGCGTTGAAGTCCGGCGCCTCCCCCGCCTTCAGGGCGCGCGGAGGGTCGATCCCGTACGCGATCGACCCGGTCAGCAGCAGGGCCGTCAGCCAGCCCGCCGCCCGGAGCGGCCGGAAGCCGTAGCCGACGGTGACGTCCTGGAGCAGCCCCCACGCCCGGGCGGCCCGGGGCAGGGTGCGCCGGTGCCTGCGCAGCTTCGCGAGCTGCACGGTCCGGGCGGCCGCCTCGTCGCCCGCCGTACGGTAGGCCGCCGCGAGCTGCTCGTAGGCGTAGGTGAGGTATCCGGACTCCTCCCGCTCCAGGGCGGGTAGCCGCTGCTCGGCGGGAAGGTGCGGGGCCAGCGCGCGGTAGGTCAGACCGTCGATGGCGATCTTCTCGGGCCAGGCCTCCGGATCGACGTGCAGCAGGTCGACGGTGGACCGGCGCAGGTTCACATCGCCCCGGACCTGCTCGCACCGGCGCAGCCACAGCTCGCCGATGGCGCAGCTGGAGGCGCGCAGTGCGGTTCCGTCCGGGTTGGCGAGGTCGGCGCGGGTGAGGTTGACCTGGCCGGGTATGCGGGAGCCGGTGAGGTTGACCATGCCGCGGGCCTTCATCCGGTGCGCGCGCAGGTCGGTGCCGACGGTCAGGGTCTCGGCGTGCAGGGCGATCCGGCCGGGGGCGAGCAGCTGGGCACGATCGAGCTGGATCTGACCGCCGACGTTGGCCCCGTTGAGGCGGAGCTGGCCGTGCACGGTCAGGTCGTTCGCGATGATGTCGGTGTGGACCTCGACGTGGTTCAGCTGGAGCGGGGGTTCGTCCGCCTCCTCGCCGGCCGTCGGACCGATCACGGCCCCCTGGAGGAAGAGGCCGCCGGCAATCTTCGCGCCTTGGAGCCGCACGGGGCCGGCGATCCGGCAGTGGGAGAGGCGGAGGACCACCTCGACGCGCAACGTGGAGGCGGTCAGGCCGGGCAGGGTGGAGTAGCCGAGGACCAGGGCGCGCAGCTGGGCCCCGTACACCAGGGGCTTGCGCTCGAACCAGCAGTCGCGCAGCCGGATGGGGTGGTCGATGACGGCGTAGCGCAGGTCGAGCTTGCCCACGATCTTCGCGCCTTTGATCTTGAGACCGGGGATGCGGCCCTGGACGACGGGGCCGGCTCCCAGGAGGATCGCCCGCAGCACCTCGGCGCGCAGGGTGCGCTCGGGTCCCCAGTCGGCCCCGTCGACGGAGCTGTCCTCGGGGGCGGCGCGGAAGTCGACCCCGTCGCCGCGCGGGAAGGCCTCCCAGACGCGGCGTTCCGCCGGGGTAAGATCGTTGATCTCCATCGCCGGGATGGTGTCCCGAGGCTCCATGAGCTGTCAACTCCGGCCGGAACACCATCCCTTGCCCACAAGCGGCGGGACGTCAGTGCTCGACGCCCTCCTGGAGCCGCTGGCCCTTCAGCAGGAACCAGGCGGCCACGGCGGTGGCCAGCAGCACGGCCGCGCCGACGCCGGAGGCGAGCCGCAGCCCGTCCGTGAAGGCGTCCTGGGCGGCGCCCACCATCACCTGGGCGGTGTGCGGGTCCAGTGCCTTGGCGGCCTCGACGGCCCCGCCGAGGGATTCGTGCGCGGCGTCGGCGGCCGGGCCCGCGACCGAGGCCGGGGCGGTGAAGCTCTGGTAGACGCCGGTGACGATGGAGCCGAGCAGGGCGATGCCGAGGGCGGCGCCGAGTTCGTACGCGGTCTCGGAGACGGCGGAGGCCGAACCGGCCTGCTCCTTGGGGACGCTGGAGAGGATCACGTCGGCGGTGACGGTGAAGGAGAAGCCGGCGCCGAGGCCGACGACGAGCAGGGCCGCGCCGAGCAGCGGGTAGCCGCTCTCCTTGTGGATCAGGGTGAGCACGGCGAGGGCCAGGCCGATGGCGCCGAGGCCGCCGGCCACGATGGTCCGTACCGAGTAGCGGCGGGCGTACCGGCCCGCGATCAGGCCGGTGACCACCGCGCCGATGGCGGCGGGCAGTTCGGCGAGTCCGGCCTCCAGCGGGTCGCGGCCCTGGACGAGCTGCAGGAACTGGGAGAGGAAGAAGACGAGTCCGGAGAGGCCGAAGACGGTCAGCAGGTCGGCGAGGACCGCGCCGGAGAAGCCGCGGTGCTTGAAGAGCCGCATGTCGAGCAGCGGGGACGGCAGGCCGAACTGGCGGCGTACGAAGGCGTACAGGGCTCCCGCGCCGAGTGTCGCGGTGGCCGCGACCTCCCAGGTGACGCCGTGGGTGGCGACTTCCTTGACGGCGTAGACCACGCTGATCACGCCGACGAGGGAGAGGCCGACGCTGACGAGGTCCCAGGGGCCGGCGACCGGGTTCTTGGATTCGGGAAGCAGCTTGATTCCGACGACGACCAGGGCGATCATCACAGGGAGGTTGATCAGGAAGACCGAGCCCCACCAGAAGTGCTGGAGGAGGGCTCCGCCGACGACCGGGCCGACGGCCGCGCCGGCCGAGGCGGTGGCGCCCCAGATGCCGATCGCGAGGCTGCGCTCCTTGGGGTCGTGGAAGATGTTGCGGATCAGCGCGAGGGTCGACGGCATCAGGGTCGCGCCGGCCACGCCCAGCAGGGCCCGGGCGACGATCATCATCTCGGGGCTGGTCGCGTAGGCGTTGAGCACGGACACGGCACCGAACGCGGCGGCGCCGGTGAGCAGCAGCTTCTTGCGTCCGATGCGGTCACCCAGGCTGCCCATGGAGACCAGGAGTCCGGCGATGACGAAGGAGTAGATGTCGCCTATCCACAGCAGTTGGGTGCCGGACGGCTTGAGGTCCTCGGAGAGTGCGGGGGTGGCGAGGCCGAGTACGGTCGCGTCGACGGCGACCAGCAGCACCGCGAGCACCAGCACGCCCAGGGCGAGCCAGCGGCCGCGGCTCTTGGTCTCCGTCCCGATGGTGCTGTTCAGCTGCTGGGTGGTGCTCATTTCTCCACACTCCGTCTGGCGCCACCGAGCAACAGCTCGATGATCATGTACTGGAAGTCCTTGGCGGCGACCCGGCCGTCCATCACGGCCCAGGCGCAGGTGCCGACGAGGCCGTAGAGGGCCTCGGTGAGCCACGCGGGGCTCAGGTCGATCCGGATGTCGCCCTCTTCCTGGCCGCGCCGGAAGAGGGCGCCGACACGGGCGTCGAGCCGGGCCCATCCCTCGTTGACCTCGTCGCCCTCGAACAGCTGGTTCTCGGTGACGAGGAAGGCCAGCAGCTGGGCGTTGGGCTCGGCCTCGGCGACGAGGCGTCCGATCGCCTCCACCGCGGTGTCCTCGTCGAGGCGGGCCCTGTCGAAGGCCACCTCGAACTCGCGGATGCCGAGTTCTTCGAGGGCCCGTACGAGGGCGTCGCGTCCGGCGAAGTGCCGGTGGAGGGTCGCGCGGCCGATCCCGGCGGCTCGGGCGACCTCGTCCATCGTGGCGGTCGACTTGCGGGAAAGCAGGGCGGCCGCGTCGCGGAGCACCTGGTCACGATCCATGGCCATGAGACAAGCATACCCCGAATGAGACGTCGGTGTCTCATTCAGTCGAAAAGTAGGCTGCCCTCGGGGCAGCCGGAACGGAATCCTGCCGCCATGAAGCCTCTGCTGCTGATCGATGTCGACGGGCCGCTGAACCCCTACGCGGCCAAGGCCCAGCGGCGCCCCGAGGGGTACAGCACCCACCGGATGCGCCCGACGGGCTGGACCGAGGCCGAGCGGGCCAAGCCGCTGCGGGTTTGGCTCGATCACACCCACGGGGCGGAGCTGCTCGCCCTCGCGGAGGTCTACGAGCTCGTCTGGGCCACCACATGGAAGGACGAGGCCAACGACTGGATAGGCCCGCACCTGGGACTGCCGCGGCTCCCCTTCATCGACTGGCCGGTCATGCACGGCCGGGCGCCGCGCGGCACCTTCTGGAAGACCCAGTACATCCTCGAATACGCGGGCGAGCGGCCCTTCGCGTGGATCGACGACGACATCACGGCGATGGACCGCGAGTACGTCGACCAGCGCCACCCGGCGCGGACCCTCCTGCTGCGCGTCGACGAGCGGATCGGACTGGTCCGCGGCGATTTCGACACCCTGGCGGCCTGGGCCACGTGATCGACAGCGGCGAACGGCCGCCGCACGCCGGGGTTTTGGTCATGATCCGGCCGCGACCTAGCATGCACATGCCCCCCGGACCGTACCGACGAAAGTTCCCCATGCGCCTCCAGCGGATCATCGCCGCGACCGTCACCCTCGGCTGCCTCGCCCCACTCGCCGCGTGCGAGGAGGGCGGGCGGCCGGCCACACCCGCCGCCCCGTCGTCCACGGCCGCCGCCGACGCCACGGGCCCGCTCACCGAGGCCCAGCAGTACCTGCGGCAGTTCGCCAACTGCGACGACCTGAGCGACAGGCCCGACGACCCCCGGGTGCCCGCGGGCGACTTCCCCAAGGCCGGGCAGTGGTCGGTGAAGGAGCTGGGCGTCTGCAGCGACAAGGTCCGCCAGGGCGCGATCGTCATCGCCGTGCCCGGGGACATGAAGCAGTTCCAGGAGGGATACAAGCAGTACGTCCTGGACAGGATGGACGGCGGTGACGGCGCGTACGGGCTGGAGAGCCGGGTCCTGATCGGCAAGGGCTTCGTCGCGTTCCCGACGAGCACCCGGACGGCGCTCGCGCTGGTCCGCTCCGACCTGCGGGTCCTGACCTGCAACCCGGGCGCACCCGTCCCCGAGGGCTACAAGCGGGAGAAGCCGCTGGTCGAACACTGCAACCTCAGCGACTTCGTCGGGTCCGAGGACGGATCCGGCAGCCCGAACCTGGAGACCCCGCAGGATCCGGCGGGCGGGGGCGAGAAGCTGGGCCAACCGAAGACGGGCAGCCTGGGGCTCCCCCGCGCCGGCAGCATCGCCGAGCTGCGCAAGCTCGTGGGCAACAGCCTCGACTGCGAGCAGCACTTCTCGACCGATCCCGACGCCGTCGCGATCGAGTCGATCGACTACGCGCCGGTGGTGAAGGGCAGCGCGACGGAGTGGGGCGTGACGGGCCGGGCCCTGTGCGGAGAGCCCGCCGGGGCGCAGCGCGCCCACGATCTGAGCTGGCTCGACACCGTCGGGAACATGAAGCTGCTCCAGACCAAGGCGAAGGCCGCCCAGCTGGCCGACTACAAGGACGACGGCAAGCTTCGGCAGACCGCGAGCCGGCTGCTGGTCGGGGAGAACATCGCCGTCGAGACCAACAGCCCGTCGTCCCGTCACGGCCTCTACCAGCTCCAGTTCCTGTACCTGAACTGTCTTCCCGGCTTCTCCGCCCCGTCGGGCTACCGCCTGGAGAAGTCCCAGGTCGAAGGCTGCGTCCTGACCAACTACGAGCCGGACCACCCGCTCGACTGAGCCGGAACCGGACGCGCCGGAGGGGCGGCCGGAGCGGGTGCTCCGGCCGCCCCTCCGGGCATTCCGCCGCGTGTGGACGTACAAGGCCCGGGCCTGTTCGGGCGGGCGTGCGGGCCGCAGGGCGGCGGCAGCTGTGGGGGGCAGGAGCAGCGGGGGCGGCTCCTGCCGGGGGGCCTGCCGGGGGCGGCTACTGCTTGTGGGCCGCCCAGGCGTGCTGGATGACCAGGTCGGCCTTCAGCTCGGTGAGCTGGGTGGCGACCGCCGACGGGGCGGTGCCGCCCCGGCCGTTACGCGACGCCAGGGCGCCCTTGACGTTCAGGACGGTCCGGACCTCGGGGGTCAGGTGCTCGGAGATCTTCACGAACTGCTCGTCCGTCAGCTGGTCGAGCTCGATGCCCTCGCCCTCGCAGACCTTGACGCACTCGCCGGCCACCTCGTGCGCCACCCGGAACGGCACGCCCTGCTTGACCAGCCACTCGGCGATGTCGGTGGCGAGCGAGAAGCCCGCCGGGGCCAGCTCCTCCATCCGCTCGCGGTTGACCGTGAGGGTCGCCATCATGCCGGTGAAGGCGGGCAGCAGGACCTCGAGCGTGTCGCAGGAGTCGAAGACCGGCTCCTTGTCCTCCTGGAGGTCCCGGTTGTACGCCAGGGGCAGCGCCTTGAGCGTGGCGAGCAGGCCCGTCAGATTGCCGATGAGCCGGCCTGACTTGCCGCGCGCCAGCTCCGCGATGTCCGGGTTCTTCTTCTGCGGCATGATCGACGACCCGGTCGAGAAGGCGTCGTGCAGGGTCACGAAGGAGAACTCCTTCGTGTTCCAGATGATGATCTCCTCCGCGATCCGGGACAGGTTGATCCCGATCATCGCGGTGATGAAGGCGAACTCGGCGACGAAGTCGCGCGAGGCCGTGCCGTCGATCGAGTTGCCGACCGAGCCCCGCTCGAAGCCCAGGTCGGCGGCGACCTGCTCCGGGTCCAGGCCCAGCGAGGAGCCGGCCAGAGCGCCCGAGCCGTACGGGGAGACCGCGGTCCGGGTGTCCCACTGCCGCAGCCGCTCCGCGTCCCGGGACAGGGACTGCACGTGGGCCAGTACGTGGTGGGCGAAGAGCACCGGCTGCGCGTGCTGCAGGTGGGTGCGCCCGGGCATGGCCACGTCGTGGTGCGTCTCGGCGAGGCCGACCAACGCGTCCTGGAGGTCGGCGATCAGGCCGCCGATGATCCGGCCGTGGTCGCGCAGGTACATCCGGAAGAGGGTGGCGACCTGGTCGTTGCGGGACCGGCCGGCGCGCAGCTTGCCGCCGAGCTCGGCACCGAGCCGTTCCAGCAGGCCACGCTCCAGGGCGGTGTGCACGTCCTCGTCGGCGATGGTGCCGGTGAAGGAGCCGTCGGCCACGTCGGCCTCCAGCTGGTCCAGCCCGGCGATCATGCGGTCGAGTTCGTCGGCCGTGAGCAGGCCTGCCTTGTGGAGCACGCGGGCGTGGGCACGGGAGCCCGCGATGTCGTACGGCGCGAGGCGCCAGTCGAAGTGGACCGACGCCGACAGCAGGGCCAGCGCCTCCGAAGGACCGTCGGCGAACCGGCCGCCCCAGAGCCGGACGTCACCCTTGTTGCTGCTCACAGCTACTGCTCCTCAAGACTGCATGGCTTTGACTGCTGGTAAGGCTCCGGGGCCCGCACGGCCGGGAGGCCGGCGGGGTTCCGGATGTGCAACCGCCTCCCCGCCGCGGAGGTAACGGGGAGGCGGTCCGGTCTGCTGGTCGGTCAGGCGAGGTCGCGGCGGGCCGCGATCTTCGAGGAGAGACCGAAGATCTCGATGAAGCCCTGGGCCTTGGACTGGTCGAAGGTGTCGCCCGAGTCGTAGGTCGCGAGGTTGAAGTCGTACAGCGACTCGTCGGACTTCCGGCCGGTGACGACGGCGCGGCCGCCGTGCAGGGTCATCCGGATGTCACCGGTGACGTGCTGGTTGGCCTCGTTGATGAAGCCGTCCAGGGCGCGCTTGAGCGGGGAGAACCACAGGCCGTCGTAGACCATCTCGCCCCAGCGCTGCTCGACCTGCCGCTTGTAGCGGGCCAGCTCGCGCTCGACGGTGACGTTCTCCAGCTCCTGGTGGGCCGTGATCAGCGCGATCGCGCCCGGGGCCTCGTACACCTCACGGGACTTGATGCCCACGAGACGGTCCTCGACGATGTCGATCCGGCCGATGCCCTGGGCTCCGGCACGGTCGTTGAGCTGCTGGATGGCCTGCAGCACGGTGACGGGCTTGCCGTCGATGGCGACCGGGACGCCCTCCTTGAAGGAGATGACGACCTCGTCGGCCTCGCGCGGCAGGGCCGGGTTCGAGGTGTACTCGTAGATGTCCTCGATCGGGGCGTTCCAGATGTCCTCCAGGAAGCCCGTCTCGACGGCGCGTCCGAAGACGTTCTGGTCGATGGAGTACGGGGACTTCTTGGTGGTCGCGATCGGGAGCTGCTTCTCCTCGCAGAAGGCGATCGCCTTGTCCCGGGTCATCGCGTAGTCACGGACCGGGGCGATGCACTTGAGGTCCGGGGCGAGGGCGACGATGCCGGCCTCGAAGCGGACCTGGTCGTTGCCCTTGCCGGTGCAGCCGTGGGCCACGGTCGTGGCGCCGTGCTTCTTGGCCGCGGCGACCAGGTGCTTGACGATGGCCGGCCGCGAGAGCGCCGAGACCAGCGGGTACCGGTCCATGTAGAGGGCGTTCGCCTTGATCGCCGGGAGGCAGTACTCGTTGGCGAACTCGTCGGAGGCGTCGGCGACCTCGGCCTCGACCGCACCGCAGTCGAGCGCGCGCTTGCGGATGACGTCCAGGTCCTCGCCGCCCTGGCCGACGTCCACGGCAACGGCGATGACCTCGGCGCCCGTCTCCTCGGCGATCCAGCCGATGGCGACGGAGGTGTCCAGGCCGCCCGAGTAGGCGAGTACGACGCGCTCGGTCACGGGTTTCTCCTTACGGTGCATTCAACGACAGGCATAACTATGCACTACTCCGTATGTTTCGTCAATCGACTCGGGGAGTGTTCGCGTCGCATCGCCGACACATCCGGCCTGACCTGCGGATATATGAGAGGCGGGGCGGCGGCCCGATTGCCTACGATCAGCCTCTACAACCCCAGGGGAGGGCGTATGGACACGGACGCGCACACACGGCTGCCGTCGCCGGGAGGCCCGGCGGCCGAGTGGATCGCCTTCGACCACACGGTCCGGCAGACCTCCTACCGGTCGGGCCCGGCCCCCCTCGGAACGCCGGAGGCCGTGCGGCTGTGCCACGCAAACGGCCGGATCCGCGAGGCTGCCCTGCGGGCGCCGACGCCGCTGCTGTCACCGCTGCTGGAGTTCGTCGCGATCCGGTGCGCGGACTGGGTGCGGCCCGTCCGCGAGCAGGCCCGGCGGGTCCTGGCCACGGCCCTGGCGGACGACCCCGCGGGCACGCTGCTCCGACTGACGCCGCTCGTCGTACGGCTGGCCCTGCGCGAGCAGGGCGCCTGGGCGCTGGAGCGCTTCGAGGACCTGCTGAACGGGGACCACGAGCTCCTCGCCGCACTGCGCGGGAGCCCGGATCCGCAGACCCGGCGGCTCGCCGCGCGGCTGACCCTCGACGCCGGACTGCTGGACGCACGGGAGCTGGCCGCGCTGGCCGCGGCCGAGCAGCATCCGCCGACGAGCGGGCTGTGGACGGACGCGACGCTGGCCGCCCTGGCCGCCGACGGGCCGGACGACGAGGCCGTCGACACCCTGCTCGGCGGGCACGGCCCGATGGTCCGCGCGGCCGGGGTCACCGCCCTGCGCGGCGCCGGCCGGACCGCCGAGGCCGCGGATCACCTCTTCGACCGCTCCGGAATGGTCCGGGCCTGCGCCCGCTGGTCGGTCCGCCAGGGCGGCGGCGACCCGCGCCCGCTGTGCCGCCGGCCGCTGGCCGACCCCGCCCGCGTGACCTCGTACCAGGTGACCGGCTTCGCCGAGTGCGCGCGCCGCGAGGACGCGCCGGTGCTGCGCGCGCTGCTGGAGCACCCCACCGGTCAGGTGCGGGCCGCCGCCGTCGCGGGCCTGCGCCTGCTGGACGTCACGGACGTCGAGCTGCTGCGGCCGTTGCTGGACGACCCGGCGCCGGCGGTGGCCCGTGAGGTCGCCCGCAGCCTCGGCGCCTCCGCCGACCGGCTGCCCGCCGACTGGCTGCTGGCCCGTATCGCGCCCGGGCAGCCCTCGCACACCCGCCGGGCCGCCTACCGGCTGCTGTTCGCCCGGGGCGGGGTGGCCGGACTACGCGCTTCCGTCGAGCTGCTGACGGACCGTGACCCGGCCCTGCGGATGATCGCCGCGCAGCGCGTCCAGAGCATGTGGTCCCCGTACCGGGTGCCGGACCTGCCCGCGCGGGACCCGGAGGTCGGCGCCCTGCTGGACCGGTGCACGCACCTGTTCAGCGACTACGTCATGCGGCAGATGCGCCGACGGCTCGGGCTCCCGGTCGCGGCGGCTCCGGCCGAGGGGTACGCATACTGATCGGCACGGGAAAGCTCCACGAACGGATGGACGGCCGACATCGTGCGCATCCACGGCGAGGGCGAGGCGGTCCGGTCCCCCTGATGGAGGACCAGGGCGGGCGGACGCTGCACGCGGAGCACTTCGGCCGCAAGACGGACGGGGAGTTCGCCGCGTACTGCGAGAAGAAGGAGTTCATCGGATCGAGCGTCGACGGCCTGCCTGCGCCGCCGCTGCCCCTTCCGCCCCGTACCGTCTGACATGTGCTGCGTACCGCTGTAGTCGCCGTCTCACTGATCGTCGCGACCCTGCTTCCGCAGGCACCCTCACCGGCGCCCCTGCCCGACCGGCTCGCCGACACCGGTGGGGGGAGCCAGCTCATCACCGCCGTCGCGTCGGCGCCCGGATCCAGCACCGGCGAGGTGATCTGGTGGGAGCGGTGGGCGGGACGCTGGCACCGGTCCGGGAGCGCGCCCGCCCGGTTCGGTGCGAACGGCCTCACCGAGGGTGCCTCGCGGACCCAGGGCACGAACACCACGCCCACCGGCCTGTTCGAGCTCCCCTACGCCTTCGGGATCCGGCGGGCACCCGCCGGCACGGACCACGTGTACCGGCAGGTGACGGCCGACTCCTGGTGGTGCCAGGACAACGCGTCCGCCCACTACAACCGCTGGGTCGAGCCGCTGCCCGCGGACTGCGCGCCGGGTGAGGCCGAGCACCTGGTGACGTACGAGAAGCAGTACGCGCACGCGCTGGTCATCGGCTTCAACTACGACCGGCCCGTGCGCGGCCGGGGCGCCGGGATCTTCCTGCACGTCAACGGGAAGGGCGCGACGGCCGGTTGCGTGTCCGTGCCCGAGCCGGCCATGCGGGCGATCCTGCGCTGGGCGGACCCGCGCCGCCGTCCGCACATCGCGATCGGCACGGAGTCCGGGGACCTGGCCGTGACCCGGTATTGAGCCGCGCCAGGCCCTAGCCCTCCTTCTGCGCCAGGCGCAGCAGGTGGTCGGCGAGGGCCTGGCCGCCCGCCGGGTCCCGGCTGATCAGCATCAGGGTGTCGTCGCCGGCGATCGTGCCGAGGATCGCGCGGAGCTCGGCCTGGTCGATCGCCGAGGCGAGGAACTGGGCCGCACCCGGCGGGGTGCGCAGGACCACGAGGTTCGCGGAGGCCTCCGCCGAGATCAGCAGTTCCCCGGAGAGGCGCCGCATGCGCTCCTCCTTCGCGGACTCGCCGAGCGGGGCCTGCGGGGTGCGGAAGCCGCCCTCGCTGGGTACCGCGTAGATCAGCTCGCCGCCGGTGTTGCGGATCTTCACCGCGCCCAGCTCGTCGAGGTCGCGCGAGAGCGTCGCCTGGGTGACGCTCAGCCCGTCGTCGGCGAGCAGCTTGGCCAGCTGACTCTGGGAGCGGACCGGCTGCCGGTTGAGGATGTCCACGATCCGGCGGTGACGCGCGGTGCGGGTCTGCGGGACGGCCTGGCCGCCTTGCTCGTTGTCCTGCGCCTGACTCATCGTCGTCTCATTCTCCGGATCCGTCCCCGCCTGCTGCGTCAAGGATGCCGGGCAGGGCCCGGACGAACGCGTCCGCCTCGGCCTCGGTGAGTACGTACGGGGGCATGAGCCGTACGACGTCGGGGGCGGGCGCGTTGACCAGGAAGCCGGCGTCCTGAGCCGCCTGCTGCACCCGGGCGGCGAGCGGCTCGGTCAGCACGATACCCAGCAGTAGTCCGGAGCCGCGGACGTGGGAGACCAGGGCGTGGCCCGTGCCCTCGATCCCGGAGCGCAGCCGCTCCCCCCTGGCCTTGACCTGGTCGAGCAGCCCGCCCGTGGCGATCGTGTCGATGACGGCGAGGCCTGCCGCGCAGGCGACCGGGTTCCCGCCGAAGGTGGTGCCGTGCTGGCCCGGCTGGAGCAGGTCCGCGACGGGGCCGAAGGCGACCACCGCGCCGATCGGCAGGCCGCCGCCCAGCCCCTTGGCGAGGGTGACGATGTCGGGCTCGACGTCCTCGTGGGCCTGGTGCTCGAACCACTGGCCGCACCGGCCGATGCCGGTCTGGACCTCGTCGAGGACGAGCAGGGTGCCGGTGGCGCGGGTGATCTCGCGGGCGGCCGTCAGGTACCCGGCGGGGGGTACGACGACGCCGTTCTCGCCCTGGATGGGTTCGATGACGACGAGCGCGGTCTCCTCGGTGACGGCGGCCCGCAGCGCCTCGACGTCGCCGAACGGGACGTGCGTGACGTCGCCGGGCAGCGGCCGGAAGGGCTCCTGCTTCTTGGGCTGGCCGGTGAGCGCGAGGGCGCCCATGGTCCGGCCGTGGAAGCCGCCGTCGGTGGCGACCATGTGGGTCCGCCCGGTCAGCCGGCCGATCTTGAAGGCGGCTTCGACGGACTCGGCGCCCGAGTTGCAGAAGAAGACCTTGCCGGGGCGGCCGAAGAGCTGGAGCAGCCGCTCGCCCAGCGCGACGACCGGCTCGGAGATGAAGAGGTTGGAGACGTGGCCGAGG
This sequence comes from Streptomyces sp. NPDC048331, assembly GCF_043201215.1. Lineage (NCBI taxonomy): Bacteria > Bacillati > Actinomycetota > Actinomycetes > Kitasatosporales > Streptomycetaceae > Streptomyces > Streptomyces sp. NPDC048331. The sequence continues at coordinate 171,798 of NZ_JBICYT010000008.1, forward strand.
GTGGAGATCTGCTCGGTCACGGCCGCCACGATCGCCGGGTGGGCGTGGCCGAGGGCGTTGACCGCGATACCGCCGACGAAGTCGGTGTACTGCTTGCCGTCGGCGTCCCATACCTGGGCGCCTTCGCCCCGTACCAGCGCGACCGCGGGGGTGCCGTAGTTGTTGGCGAGTGCGCCCTGCCAGCGTGCCCCGTACTCCTGATTGCCGGTGCCCGTCGTCATTCCGTTCCCCCTGACTGGTGGTCGGGCACGACCATCGTGCCGATGCCGGAGTCCGTGAAGATCTCCAGCAGGATCGAGTGCTGGACCCGTCCGTCGAGCACGCGGGCGGTGTTCACGCCGTTGCGTACGGCGTGCAGGCAGCCCTCCATCTTGGGTGCCATGCCGCTGGACAGCTCGGGCAGGAGCTTCTCCAACTCGCTGACGGTGAGCTTGCTGATGACCTCGTCGCTGTTCGGCCAGTCCGCGTAGAGGCCTTCGACGTCGGTGAGGACCATCAGCGTCTCGGCGCCGAGCGCGGCGGCGAGCGCCGCGGCCGCCGTGTCGGCGTTGACGTTGTAGACGTGGTGGTCGTCGGCGCTGCCCGCGATGGAGGAGATGACCGGGATCCGGCCGTCCGCCAGCAGGGCCTCGATGGCGCCGGTGTCGATGGAGGTGATCTCCCCGACCCGGCCGATGTCGATGACCTCGCCGCCGATCTCCGGGCTGTGCTTGGTCGCGATCATGGTGCGGGCGTCCTCGCCGGTCATGCCGACGGCGAGCGGCCCGTGCTGGTTGAGCAGCCCGACCAGTTCGCGCTGGACGTGGCCCGCCAGGACCATCCGTACGACGTCCATGGCCTCGGGGGTCGTGACGCGCAGCCCCGCCTTGAACTCGCTGACCAGGCCCTGCTTGTCGAGCTGGGCGTTGATCTGGGGGCCGCCGCCGTGCACCACGACCGGCTTGAGGCCGGCCTGGCGCAGGAAGACCACGTCCTGGGCGAACGCGGCCTTGAGCTCGTCGTCGATCATGGCGTTGCCGCCGAACTTGATGACGACGACCTTGCCGTTGTGGCGGGTGAGCCAGGGCAGGGCCTCGATGAGGATCTGCGCCTTGGGCAGGGCGGTGTGCTTGCGGGCGGTGCCGCCGGAGGTGCCGGGCTGGCCGGCCTTCTCGTCGCTCATGAGGAGTAGGCGCTGTTCTCGTGGACGTACTCGGCGGTCAGGTCGTTGCCCCAGATCACGGCGGACTCGTTGCCGTTCGACAGGTCGGCGGTGATCCGGACCTCGCGGCCCTTCATGGAGACCAGGTCGCGGTCGTCGCCGACCGATCCGTTGCGGCAGACCCAGACGTCGTTGATGGCGACGTTCAGCCGGTCCGGGTCGAAGGCGGCCTGGGTGGTGCCGATCGCTGAGAGCACCCGGCCCCAGTTCGGGTCCTCGCCGTGGATGGCGCACTTGAGCAGGTTGTTGCGGGCGATGGAGCGGCCGACCTCGACCGCGTCGTCCTCGGTCAGCGCGCCGACGACCTCGATGCGGATGTCCTTGCTCGCGCCCTCGGCGTCGCCGATGAGCTGGCGGGCCAGGTCGTCGCAGACCTTGCGCACGGCCTCCGCGAAGTCCTCGTACGCCGGTACCTGGCCGGAGGCGCCGGAGGCGAGCAGCAGCACCGTGTCGTTGGTGGACATGCAGCCGTCGGAGTCGACCCGGTCGAAGGTGGTGCGGGTGGCGGCGCGCAGCGCCTTGTCGAGGGTGGCGCTGTCCAGGTCGGCGTCGGTGGTGATGACGACGAGCATGGTGGCCAGGCCCGGGGCGAGCATGCCCGCGCCCTTGGCCATGCCTCCGACGGTCCAGCCGCCCTGCGAGACGGTGGCCGTCTTGTGCACGGTGTCGGTGGTCTTGATGGCGATGGCGGCGGCCTCGCCGCCGTCCGCGGACAGGGCCGCGGCGGCCGTCTCGATGCCGGGGAGGAGCTTGTCCATGGGGAGCAGGACGCCGATCAGGCCGGTGGAGGCGACCGCGATCTCGCCGGCGTTGAAGTCGCCGCCGAGTACCTGCGCGACCTTTTCCGCGGTGGCGTGGGTGTCCTGGAAGCCCTTGGGGCCGGTGCAGGCGTTGGCGCCGCCGGAGTTGAGGACGACCGCGCTGACGGCTGCGCCCCGCAGGACCTGCTCGGACCAGTGTACGGGGGCGGCCTTGACGCGGTTGGAGGTGAAGACGCCCGCGGCGGCCAGACTCGGCCCGTTGTTGACCACGAGGGCCAGGTCGGGGTTGCCGTTGGCCTTGATCCCGGCGGCGATGCCCGCTGCCGTGAATCCCTGTGCTGCCGTGACGCTCACGGTGCGACTCCGATCGTCGAAAGACCCAGGCTCTCGTGAAGCCCCAGGGCGATGTTCATGCTCTGCACCGCGCCGCCGGCGGTGCCCTTGGTCAGGTTGTCGATGGCGCTCACGGCGATGATCCGGCGGGCGGACTCGTCGTAGGCGACCTGGACGTGGACGGCGTTGGAACCGTGGACGGATTTGGTGGACGGCATCCGGCCCTCGGGCAGCAGGTGGACGAAGGGCTCGTCGGCGTAGGCCTTCTCGTACGCGGCGCGCAGCGATTCGGCGGTGGCGCCCGGGAGCGCCTTGGCCGAGCACGTGGCGAGGATGCCGCGCGCCATGGGCACGAGGGTCGGGGTGAAGGAGACCGAGACGCGCTCTCCCGCGAGCGGGCTGAGGTTCTGCACCATCTCGGGCGTGTGGCGGTGTCCGCCGCCCACGCCGTACGGGGTCACGGTGCCCATCACCTCGGCGCCGAGCAGGTGCGGCTTGAGGGCCTTGCCCGCGCCGGAGGTACCGGTGGCGGCGACGATCACGGCCTCCGGCTCGGCGAACTTCCCCTGGTAGGCGGGGAAGAGCGCGAGGGAGACGGCGGTGGGGAAGCAGCCGGGGACGGCGATGCGCCTGGTACCCGCCAGGGCCTCGCGGGCGCCGGGCAGTTCGGGGAGCCCGTAGGGCCAGGTACCGGCGTGCGGGGCGCCGTAGAAGGCGTCCCAGTCGGCGGAGTCCTTGAGCCGGTGGTCGGCGCCCATGTCGACGACGAGGACGTCCTCGCCGAGCTGGGCGGCGACGGCGGCGGACTGGCCGTGCGGGAGGGCGAGGAAGACGACGTCGTGGCCGGCGAGGACCTCGGAGGTGGTCGCCTCGAGCGTGCGTCCGGCCAGCGGCACGAGGTGCGGTTGCAGGGAGCCGAGGAGCTGTCCGGCGTTGGAGTTGCCGGTCAGGGCGCCGATCTCCACCTCGGGGTGCGAGAGCAGCAGGCGCAGGACTTCCCCACCCGCGTATCCGCTCGCACCGGCCACCGCTACACGTACCACCATCGGACCCTCCTCATCGATGGCATGACTATACGTACTGCTGCACGTTTATGCAACGGTCGGATGTGCGGCGGAGGGCGCGGGAAGGTGGCGTACGACCTCGTCGCCCATTGGAAGATGTCTAGCAGGAAAGGTCACGCCGCGCGGGCGATTCGGACGCCCGCTTCGATATTCGGACGCCTGCTTCGATCATCGTGGCCGGCGGCCGGTCGCCGTCGCCTCGGCCAGGGAGTGCCTGAAGCGGCGCGATCGGGTCGACGACCCCGCCCGCGCGGGCGTGGACGCGCAGCCACGGGTCGTGCGGGAGGCCGTCCTCGCGGGTGCGGTACGCGTACTCCCCGATCGGGGTGTCGGGCTCGGCCGGCTTTCCGCTCGGCCGGACCGGTGCCACCACCTCGGCGAACCCTCGGGCCCGGGCGTTCTCCCGCATCGCGGCCGGCATGCGACCGGAGAGCCCTTCGCCCTGCCGGTCACGGGCGACGGTGATCTCGATCGCGCTCACCGTGTCCGGACGCACCCCGCGGCGCAGGTCGGAGAAGGCCCACATGAGCACCCGGTCCCAGCCCTGCGCGGGCAGCTCGCCGTCCCGGCCGGCCTTGTGCAGGGCGAAGGGCAGGCTGTAGCCGGGGGCGACCACCGCGTCCCCGTCCGTGGCGACCAGGACGTAGTCGGCCGGCTCGGCCTCCATGCGCGGGTACAGCAGCCAGGCGAGGGAGTCGTGGCCGGCGAACTGGGGCCACGGGTCGTCCATGTCCCCCAGCCGGTTCGCCAGTTCGGGGCGCTCGGCGAGCCTGGTGATGCGGATCTCGGTCATTCCCGCAGGCCAGGAGGGGGTCACCGCCCTCTCAACCGGATTGTTCCGGGGCCTCCAGGGACAGGTGCCAGCTGCCGGACCAGCCCGTGAGGGTCATCGTGGACAGCGGCCGGACGTCCACGTTCCAGTAGGTCAGCGGGGGCGCCTTCAGCGCGTACACCAGGGCCGCCCGGACCACCGAGGGCTCCGCCACCGCCACGATCGCGCCCCCGTCGTCGGCCGGCCGGGTGTCGAGCCAGCCGCCGATCCGGGAGATGAAGGCGAGCAGGGACTCGCCGCCGTGCGGGGCGGACCGCGGATCGCTGAGCCACAGGTCCACCGCCCCGGGCTCGTGGGCGGTCACCTCGGCCAGGGTCAGCCCCCGCCAGCGGCCCATGTCGCACTCGCGCAGCGCCGGCTGCGCGAGGGGCGCGTATCCGAGGGCCTCGCCCGTGGCCCGGCTGCGCGGGGTCGGCGAGCAGTAGCGCAACTCGGCCGAGCCCAGGGGTACGAGGCCCCGCGCGGCGGACTCCACCGACCGCCACCCGGCTCCGTCCAGCGGGCGGTCGTCGTCGAAGCGCTCGGCGAGCAGCGAGGAACTACGGGCTGCGGCGACGAGCGAGACCCGAACATGCATGCGGTGATGGTGATCCGCATACCGCACCGGGTCAAGCGTCCGGACCGAGGCCGTCCGCCAGGCCGGTGCGCAGCCGCTGGACCGCCTCGACCAGTTCGCCGGGGCCCGAGACCCCGGCGAAGCTCAGCCGGACGTGCGGTCCGGGCGGCTCCGCGCAGAAGTACGGGCGGCCGGGGGCCACCGCCACCCCGGCGCGCAGCGCCGCCGCCGCGAACGCGGTGTCGTCACCGCCCCCGGGCGGCCGCACCCACAACTGGTATCCGCCGTAGGGCAGATACGGCAGCTCCAGCGCGGGCAGCTCCCGGCGCAGGGCCCCCGCGAGCACGTCCCGCCGGTGGCGCAGCTCGGCGGCGACCGTCCGCAGGTGGCGGGGCCAGGCGGGCGCGCCGACGAGTTCCAGGGCGGCCTCCTGGAGCGGCCGGGGCACGAAGAAGGAGTCCACGATCTGGATGGCGCGCAGCCGGTCGACCACCGGGCCCCGGGCGGCCAGGGCGCCCACCCGCAGGCTGGGCGAGGTGGCCTTGGTCAGCGATCGGACGTGCACCACGACCCCGTCCGCGTCCTCGGCGGCCAGGGTCGCGGGCAGGGGACCCGCGCCCTCGTGGACCAGGGACCGGGCGTAGTCGTCCTCGACCACGAAGGCCCCGGCGGCCCGCGCGATCCGCAGCACCTCGGCCCGCCGCCCCGGGGCAAGTACCGCTCCGGTCGGGTTCTGGAACAGCGGCTGGCATACGAACACCCGCGCGCCGGTCGCTTCGAAGGCGGCGGCCAGCAGTTCCGGCCGGACCCCCTCGGCGTCCACCGGGACGGGCACGGGCCGGCAGCCGGAGGCCCTGGCGATGGCCAGCAGCCCGGGGTAGGTCGGGGACTCCACCAGGATCGGCGCGCCGGGCGGGGCGAGCGCCCGCAGCGCGGTGGCCAGCGCGCTCTGCCCGCCCGCGGTGACCAGTACGTCGGCGGCGACGACCGCGCCGCCGATCTCCCGGGCGAACCAGTCGCGCAGCTCGGGCAGCCCCTCCAGGGGTGGCCGCCCCCAGGCTCCGGGCCGCCGTCCGGCCCGGGCCAGCGCGGCCGCCATCGCGCGCTCGGGCTGGAGGGAGCGGTGCAGGTAGCCGCCGTTGAGCTCGATCACCCCGGAGGGCGGCGCGGCCAACGAGCCCAGCACCCCGGTGGCGTCGACGGAGCGCGGGACGATCTCCCCGGCCCCCTCGGCACTGAGCGCCACCTCCTGCCAGGAGGTGTCCCCGGGCGCGGTGGCCGCCGTACGCGGTGCGGCGCGGAAGACCCCCGCGCCGGGCCGGGTGACGACGAGGCCCTCGGCGGCGAGCTGCGCGAGGGCCCGGGAGACGGTGACGGGGCTGACCCGGTAGCGCTCGACCAGGGCCCGACTCGACGGCAGTTTTCCACCGACCGAGTAGCGGTCGACCTCAGCCCGCAGAGATTCGGCCAGTTCCGCCACACTGCTACGCTCGTACATGACAGCACAGAATAGCGCTACTCTCCCGACCACGATAGCGGTCAAGAACCCGGTACGCCGGGGTACCGCGCTCGCCCTGCTCGGCGTCATCGCGTTCTCGCTGACCTTTCCCGCCACCGCCTGGGGACTGGAGAGCTTCGGCCCGTGGTCGCTGGTCGCGCTGCGCAGCGTCCTCGCCGCCGCCATCGCCGGTGCCTTCCTGTCGGCCCGCCGGGTCCCGCTGCCGGCCCGTGCGCACTGGGCGGGCCTCGCCGTCGTGGCGGCCGGGGTGGTGGTGGGCTTCCCGATGCTCACCACCCTCGCGCTGACCACCTCCACGACCTCGCACGCCGCCGTGGTGGTCGGCCTCCTGCCGCTCACCACCGCGGCGCTGTCCGCGGTGCGCACCGGAGCCCGCCCCTCGCGCGCCTTCTGGGCCGCCGCCCTCGCCGGGGCCGCGGTCGTGATCGCGTTCGTCGTGTCCGACGGCACGCTCGCGCAGGGCGGCGGCCTCTCGGCGGGCGACGCCTACCTGTTCGGCGCCCTGCTGGTGTGCGCCGCCGGGTACACCGAGGGCGGCCGCCTCGCCCGGATGCTGCCCGGCTGGCAGGTGATCGGCTGGGCGCTGGTCCTGTGCCTGCCGCTCAGCCTGGCCGGCTCGGTGGCCGGGCTCGCGTACGAGCCCGTGCACCTCACCGGCCACGGGCTCGCCGGACTGATCTGGGCGGCGGCCGGCTCCACCTTCCTCGGCCTGTACGCCTGGTACCGGGGGATGGCCGAGATCGGCGCACCGCGGGCCAGCCAGCTCCAGCTCGCCCAACCGCTGCTCACGCTGGTCTGGTCCGTGGCCCTGCTGGGCGAGCACCTCTCCCCCGCCGCACCGGCCGCCGCCTGCGGCGTCCTCGTCTGCATCGCGGTGACCCAACGGGTCAAATAGGCCCATGACGACCTAAACTGCAAGCACCGGATCGGACCGCCACCGAGGAGGTCAGTTATGCGCGCGACCGAGGGCGACCAGTTGGTGCAGCACGGCAGGATCGTCGGACAGCATGACAAGGTGGGCGAGATCACCCAGGTCCTGGGCGAGAACGGAACCCCCCCGTACCGGGTCCGCTTCCAGGACGGACACGAGGCACTGATGGCTCCCGGACCTGACTGCACGGTCCGCCACCCCTCAGAGCCCACTCACTGAATCAGCGCCGGGACGCCGCCGACCGGTAGTGGTCGGCCACCACCCGGGCCATCGCCCCGTTGGGGTCCGCGGCCACCTGCTTCGCCGAGAAGTAGACGTGGCCGTGGACCTCCGGGTACCCGGCGGCGAAGGTCAGGTGCTTCGACAGCTCCCCGGGGTCGCGCCAGGCCTCGGTGGGGCTGTCCTCGTCGCAGCGGTACAGCGCCTCCCCCACGTACAGGTCCACCTTCGTACCGGCGACGGTCCGCGCCCACCAGGGCACGATGTCGGCGTAGTCGGCGGTCGGGTGCCCGATGTGCCAGTAGGCCTGCGGCACGATGTAGTCGATCCAGCCCTCCCTGACCCACTTGCGGGTGTCGGCGTACAGGTCGTCGTACGTCCCGAGGCCCGCGCGGGTCGGCGAACCGGTCGGGTCCCGGTCGGAGTTGCGCCAGACGGCGAACGGGCTGATCCCGAAGCGTGGAGCCGGCGCCAGCGCCCGCAGCCGCACGGACATCTCGCGGACCAGCGTGTCGATGTTGGCGCGGCGCCAGGCGGCGCGCGAGGCGAAGCCCGCCCCGTACTCCTCGAAGGCCTCGTCGTCGTCGAAGTACTCCCCCGCCACCGGATAGGGGTAGAAGTAGTCGTCCCAGTGCACGGCGTCCAGCGGGTAGCGGGAAACGGCGTCGAACATGGCGTCCTGGACGAAGCGCCGCACCTCGGGCACACCGGGGTTGTAGTAGAGCTTGCCGCCGTACTCCACCGTCCAGTCGGGGTTGCGCCGCGCCGGGTGCGTGGACGTCAGCCGGTCGAGGTCGGTGTGGTTGGCCACGCGGAACGGGTTGAACCAGGCGTGCAGCTCCAGCCCGCGGGCGTGCGCCTCCTTGACGGCGGTTCCCAGTGGGTCCCAGCCGGGATCCACGCCCTGCTCCCCGGTCAGCCACTGCGACCACGGCTCCAGCTTCGAGGGCCAGAGCGCGTCCGCCGCCGGCCGGACCTGGAGGACCACCGCGCCCAGGCGCCGCTCGACCGCGGTGTCGAGGAGGTCGAGCAGCTCCGCGCGCTGGCGCGCCGCGGAGAGCCCGCTCTCGGAGGGCCAGTCCACGTTCGACACGGAGGCGATCCACATCCCGCGGAAGTCGGTGGCGCCGGCCCGCCCTCCGGGGAGCTCGGCGGAGGTCCGTGGCGCAGCGGCCGCGGACCCGGCCGTGGCGGCCGCGATCACCCCCACGGCTCCGGCCAGCAGGGCCCGTCGACCGATGTACGTCATGTGACAGCTCCGTTTCACTGAGTGACATTGCGCGGTGTCCGCCCAGCATGCCCGCCCCGGCCCGCCGCCCGGCGCAAGGTCGGGAGTAACGTCGGGGGGCGTGGCGGGCGCCGGAATCGTACGGGGGACCCGCCGACGGATGAGCTGCGAAAGGCACGAAGTGACTGACCTCCCTTCCGACATCACACGGGTCGGCGTAGTGGGCTGTGGCCAGATGGGCGCGGGTATCGCCGAGGTGTGCGCCCGTAGTGGCCTTGAGGTCAAGGTCGCCGAGACCACCGGCGAAGCCCTGGAGATCGGCCGTACCCGGCTGCACAACTCCCTGACCAAGGCCGCCGAACGCGGCAAGATCACCGAAGAGGAGCGGGACGCCACCCTGGCCCGCCTCACCTTCACCACCGACCTCGGCGAGTTCGCCGACCGTGACCTCGTGATCGAGGCGGTCGTCGAGAACGAGCAGATCAAGACGGAGATCTTCCAGGTCCTCGACCAGGTGATCACCCGCCCGGACGCGATCCTGGCCTCCAACACCTCCTCGATCCCGCTGGTCAAGCTGGCCGTCGCGACCTCGCGGCCGGACCAGGTCATCGGCATCCACTTCTTCAACCCGGCCCCGGTGCAGAAGCTCGTCGAGCTGATCCCGGCGCTGACCACGGGCGAGGACACGGTCAAGCGGGCCGAGGCCCTGGTGCGGGACGTGCTGGGCAAGCACGCGGTCCGCGCCCAGGACCGGTCCGGGTTCGTCGTCAACGCGCTCCTCGTCCCGTACCTGCTCTCCGCGATCAGGATGTTCGAGTCGGGCATCGCCAGCCGTGAGGACATCGACAACGGCATGGAGCTGGGCTGCGCCCACCCGATGGGCCCGCTCAAGCTGTCCGACCTGATCGGCCTGGACACCATCGCGTCGATCGCCGACTCGATGTACGCCGAGTACAAGGAGCCGCTGTACGCCGCTCCCCCGCTGCTCCAGCGCATGGTCGACGCCGGCCGGCTGGGCCGCAAGACGGGCGCGGGCTTCTACCCGTACGGCTGATCCGTACGGTCGGCCCTTACGGTCGGCCGAGGCGCAGGTGGTGCAGCAGGAGCAGCCCGGCCGCCATGTTGGCGGCCGGGATCTCTCCTCGGGCGATCATGGCCGGCACGCGACCCAGCGGGACCCACTCCCGCCGCGAGGACTCGAAGTCGTCCTGGGGATGCCCTATGTGGGTGGCCCCGTCCGCCCAGAAGAGGTGGTGACGGGCATCGGTCAGTCCGTTGGACGGCTCGACGGTCATGAGGTGGTGGAGCGGGCCGGGTCGCCAGCCCGACTCCTCCTCCATCTCGCGGGCCGCCGCGTCCGCGATGTCCTCGCCGTCCTCGACCACTCCGGCGGGCAGTTCCCAGCCCCAGCTGTCGGTGATGAAGCGGTGCCGCCAGAGCAGCAGCACCTCGTCGGCCTCGTTGACGGCCGTCGCGACGGCAACCGGCCGCAGCCGGATCACGAAGTGGTCCAGATGCCGGCCGTCGGGAAGTTCCACATCGGCGAGGTTCACGTCGAACCAACGGTTCTTGTACACGGTCTGCTCACTCAGATTCGTCCACTGCACGGTTGTGCCACCTTCCGTTCGAGTAGGTGGCAACATGGCAGCAGTTCGGCCCGTCACAGCGGAACGCGCAACGCCCCGTCGATGAGCCGCGCGGTCTCCTCCGCACCCGTGCAACCGCTGGTCAGAAGCTGTTCGCGGACCGCCCGCAACCGGTCGCGCAGACGCAGCGACTCCATTCCCTTGGCCCGCTCGGCCATCTCGGCCGCGGACGCCGCGGCCCGGTCCGCCTCCCCCTGCCGCAGCTGGATCTCGCACAGCATCGCCAGCCGGTGCACCCGGCCCCGGTCGTGCGCCGGCGTGCCGACGGCCGCGGTCGCCTGGACCCGCGCGGCTTCCAGATCGCCCAGACTGAGCAGCGCTTCGGCGACCTGGACGTTGACGAGTCCCGGTTGTACGTAGCCGGTCTCGTCCGGTTCGCTGCCCGGGCTGATCCGCTCGGCGGCCGCCTCCGCCTTGCGGATGCAGGCCATGGCGGCCCCGGTGTCGCCGAGTTGGGCGTAGGCCTTGGCCTGCATCGCGTAGAGGTCGGCGGCCAGCGCCGGGGTGGTGTGCCGGCCGGCCGCGCGCAGCGCGGCCTCGGCGAAGGCGACGGCCTGACGGTACTCCCGCAGGTGCAGCGACTGGTTGACGATCAGCGCGATGACGTACGCCCCGAGGCCCCGGTCCCCGCTCGCCTTGGCCAGGCGCAGGGCCTGGTGGAAGTAGCGCTGGGCGAGGCCGTGGGCGTCCGAGTCGTACGCGCAGATCCCCGCCACCGCCACCAGGGACCCCGTGGCGCGGTGCAGCCGGCGGCCCAGGTCGTCGGAGTAGCTCCCGCGCAGCAGGGGCGCGGTCTCGCTGCCCAGGAAGCGGACGATCCGGTCCCGTGTGGCCAGGCCCCCGGCCCGGCGGTACATCAGCTCGTAATGGGCGCGGGCGGCCTTCAGGATCTCGATGTGCTCGGGACCGACCGGATGGGGGCCCTCACGGGAGACGTCGGAGTCCTCGGGCGGATTCTCCCATTCCCACACCGGGATGACGGCGGGCGTCCCGGTGACCGCCTCGGCGGCGAGCAGTTGGGGGCGGGCCTGGACGTCGGAACGCCACAGGGCGGCGGCCCGGTCCACGAACCCGCTGAGCGGCGAGGCGTGCAGCGGGACGGGCTGGTCCGCCGCGCCGAGCCCGATGTCGTCCAGCCCCAGGGGACGCCGCAGCCTCCCGCCGAGCACCTCGCAGATCAGGTCGGGAACCTGACCACGGGGTCGCTGTCCCTTCAACCACCGGGTCACGGCGGTGTGTTCGTAGCGCAGGGCGAGACCGCGGGTGCGGCCTGCCTGGTTCACGTACGCGGCGAGTCCGGCGTGGGACATGCCCGCCTCGGCGAGGAGGGCGTCGAGCAGGACATTGGGCTGCATGGGCCGCTCCAAGGGCTCGTCGGTCTCAGGCTAGTGGGTGCGCGGTTCACACGGGGTGTGAACCGCGTACGCGCATAAATGCGATGCGCACTCTGCCGCGCGGACCCGTGGAGGCGCTTCACTGAAGAGCCTCGCCAAGAGGTAGCTCGGGTCGTCGGCTCCCCCTCGTACAGTGCGACGACCCGTCACCGCGCCGCCCGTTCTGCTGTCTGCCCGACACTCCATGGCAGGCGGGCGGCGCGTTCCGGCCCCGCCGGCGCCCGGTTGGTCGCCGCGCCCCGGCAGGGGCCGGGCCGAGAGCGCGCGCCGGGCTCATCCACCGGGCCCGGCGCGCGCGTCCGGGACCTTGGCAGGGCCCCTGGTCAGGACCGGCCGTCGCGGAGCGCCGGCAGGGCGACGTCGTCGGCGAGCCGCCCGCCGGTCTGCCGGAGCAGGGCGGCGTGCACGCCCGCCACCAGCCGCGTGGGCGTGGCCGCCGCCTCCTGCGCGAGGACGCCCGCCGGTCCGGAGGACCGGCCGGACCGATTGTGCCGACCGGCCGGCGCCCCCGACGCGGCCACCGCGGTTCTCACCCGAACGAGTGAGGGGCAGGTCCGGTGGTCCGGACCTGCCCCTCACGCGCGTACGAAGCGGCTACGCGCCCCGGAGCACCGCCCCGGTCCGCTCGCCCGCCAGGGCCACCGCCGCGTCACGCGCGGCCGTGGACTCCTCGGCGGTCAGCGTCCGGTCGGCCGCGCGGAAGCGCAGCGCGTAGGCCAGGGACTTCTTGCCCTCGCCGACCTGCTCACCGGTGAACACGTCGAACAGCCGCAGCGATTCGAGGAGTTCGCCCGCGCCCTTGCGCAGCGCGGCCTCCACCGAGGACGCCGGGACCGAGGCGTCGACGATCAGCGCCACGTCCTGGGTCGCCACCGGGAAGGAGGAGATCCGCGGCGCCTGGAGGGCCTCGCCACCGGCCGCCGCGAGGCGGTCCAGGTCGATCTCCATCGCGCTGGTGCGGGCCGGCAGGCCCATCGCCTTGACCACACGCGGGTGCAGCTCACCGGCGTGGCCGATGACCTGCTCGACCCCGCCGAGGGTGACGACCAGCTCGGCACACCGGCCGGGGTGCCAGGGGCCGTACTGGCCCTGGCGGACCACCAGCTCGGCGCCGGCCTCGACGGCCAGCACACGGGCGGCCTGGACCGCGTCCGCCCAGTCGGCCGGACGGCCCTTGCCCCACCAGCCGGCCTGCTCGCGCGCACCGGCCAGCACGACCGCGGCGTACCGCGGCTGCGCGGGCAGGGCCGCGTTCAGGGTGGCGATCTCCTCGTCCGTGGGACGCCGGTCGACGGGCAGCCGTACGGCGACACCCGGCCGGGCGGCGGCCCGGAAGACCGAACCGGTCTCGAAGAGCGCGAGGTCGTGGCTGCCCCGGCTGTCGTTGCGGCGCAGCGCGCCGAGCAGACCCGGCAGGAGCGTGGTGCGCAGCGCCGGCTCCTCGTCGGAGATCGGGTTGACCAGCTTGACGACCTGACGGGCGACGTCGTGCGCCGGGAGCTGGAGCTGGTCGAAGACGCCCTCACCGATGAACGGGTAACTGAGAGCCTCGACGTAGCCCGAGCCGGCCAGCGCGCGGCCGACCCGGCGGTGCAGCTGCTGCCGGGCGGTCAGACCGCGGCCGGAGGGCACCTGCGGGAGGGTCGACGGGAGGTTCCCGTAGCCCTCCAGCCGGATGACCTCTTCGGCGAGGTCGTTGGGCGCGGCGAGGTCGGGCCGCCACGAGGGGACGGTGACGACGAGCTCGTCCTGGCCGTAGACGTCGCAGCCGATCTCCTGGAGGCGGCGTACGACGGTCTCGCGGCCGTACTCCATGCCCGCCACCCGGTCCGGGTGGTCCGCGGGCATGGCGATGGTGCGCGGCGCGCCCGGGGCGAGGACCTCGGTGACGCCCGCCTCGGCGGTGCCGCCCGCGAGGAGCACGAGCAGGTCGACGGTCCGCTGCGCGGCCGCGGCGGCGGCCTGCGGGTCGACGCCCCGCTCGAAGCGCTTGGAGGCCTCGGAGGACAGCTTGAGGCGACGGGCGGTGCGCGAGATCGACACGGAGTCGAAGTGCGCGGCCTCGATGACGACGTCCGTGGTCCCCGTGACCTGGCCGGTCTCGGGGTCGGTGACGGAGTCGGCGATCTCGGTGTTGGCGCCGCCCATGACACCGGCGAGGCCGATCGGCCCGCTGTTGTCGGTGATCACCAGGTCCTCGGCGTCCAGCGTGCGCTTGACGCCGTCGAGGGTGGTGAACTTCTCGCCCTGCTCGGCACGGCGGACACCGATGGTGCCGTCGATGGCGGCGCGGTCGTAGGCGTGCAGCGGCTGGCCGAGCTCGAGCATCACGTAGTTGGTGATGTCCACGGCGAGCGAGATCGGACGCATGCCCGCCTTCTGCAGGCGGCGGGTCAGCCAGATCGGGGAGCGCGCGTCGGGGTCGAGGCCGGTCACCGTGCGGGCGGTGAAGCGGTCGCAGCCGGTCGGGTCGTCGACCTTGACCGGGTAGCCGTACGAGTTCGGGCCGGGCACGTCGAGCAGCGCCGGGTCGCGCAGCGGCAGGCCGTAGGCGGTGGCCGCCTCACGGGCGACACCGCGCATGGACATGCAGTAGCCGCGGTCCGGGGTGATGTCGATGTCGAGGACCTCGTCGACGAGCTGGAGCAGCTCGATCGCGTCGGTGCCGACCTCGTGCTCGGGCGGCAGCACGATGATGCCGTGCGTGCCGTCGTCGCCCATGCCCAGCTCGTCGCCGGAGCAGATCATGCCGTGCGAGGTGCGGCCGTAGGTCTTGCGCGCGGCGATCGCGAAATCGCCGGGCAGGACCGCGCCGGGCAGCACCACGACGACCTTGTCGCCGACGGCGAAGTTCCGGGCGCCGCAGACGATCTCCTGCGGCTCACCGGTGCCGTTGGCCCGACCGACGTCGACCGTGCAGAAGCGGATCGGCTTGCGGAAGCCCTCCAGCTCCTCGATGGTCAGCACCTGACCGACGACGAGCGGGCCCTTGAGGCCGCCGCCGAGCTGCTCGACGGTCTCGACCTCGAGGCCGGCGTCGACCAGCTTGGCCGCCACGTCACGGCCGGTTTCACCCGCGGGGAGATCGACGTACTCCCGCAGCCAGGAAAGCGGGACGCGCATCAGATCTCACTCCCGAACGGCCGGGTGAAGCGAACGTCACCCTCGACCATGTCTCGCATGTCTTCGACGTTGTGGCGGAACATCAGCATCCGTTCGATGCCGAACCCGAAGGCGAACCCGCTGTACTTCTCGGGGTCCACACCGCAGGCGACGAGCACCTTGGGGTTGACCATGCCGCAGCCGCCGAGCTCGATCCAGCCCTCGCTGGAGCAGGTACGGCACGGGCGGTCGGGGTTGCCCACCGACTCGCCGCGACACACGTAGCACTGCATGTCCATCTCGGCGGACGGCTCGGTGAAGGGGAAGAAGTGCGGGCGCAGCCGCGTGGTGGTGCCCTCGCCGAAGAGCTCCTGGACCATGTGGTCCATGGTGCCCTTGAGGTCGGCCATGGTCAGGCCCTCGTCCACGGCGAGCAGCTCGACCTGGTGGAAGACCGGGGTGTGCGTCGCGTCGAGCTCGTCGGTGCGGTACACCCGGCCGGGGCAGACGATGTAGACGGGGGGCTTGCGCTCCAGCAGCGAACGCGCCTGCACCGGGGAGGTGTGGGTGCGCAGCACGACACCGGACTCGTCGCCCTGGGTGCCCTCGGGCCCCTGGACGAAGAAGGTGTCCTGCATCTGGCGCGCCGGGTGGTCGGGCGTGAAGTTGAGGGCGTCGAAGTTGAACCACTCGGCCTCCACCTCCGGTCCCTCGGCGACCTCGTAGCCCATGGCCACGAAGATGTCCGCGATCCGGTCCATCAGCGTGGTCAGGGGGTGCCGGGCGCCGGCGGGGACGCGGTCGTAGGGCAGCGTGACGTCCACGGCCTCCTCGACCAGCACCCGCTCGTCGCGCTCCGCCTCGAGCGCGACCGTGCGGGCCCCGAAGGCCTTGTTCACGGCGCCGCGGGCCTGTCCCACGCGCTTGCCCGCCTCGGCCTTGGCCTGGGGGGGCAGCGCGCCGATCTCGCGGTTGGCGAGCGCCAGGGGCGAGCGGTCGCCCATGTGCGCGGTCTTCGCCTCACGCAGCGCGTCGAGGTCGCCGGCGGACGCGAAGGCGGCGAGCGCCTCGTCCCGCATGCGCTCGATCTCTTCCGGTTTCAGTGCCTCGA
The DNA here is from genome assembly GCF_043201215.1 of Streptomyces sp. NPDC048331. NCBI lineage: Bacteria > Bacillati > Actinomycetota > Actinomycetes > Kitasatosporales > Streptomycetaceae > Streptomyces > Streptomyces sp. NPDC048331. The sequence continues at coordinate 187,695 of NZ_JBICYT010000008.1, forward strand.
CCTCGACAGGGTCGTACGACTTGTTCGGTGCCGACATCTCTTCCCGTACTTCCGATGGCTGGCTGGTTGGGTCCCCCGCGCGACGCGCAGGACGCGCTCGGCACAAGGACACAAAGGTGCCAAAGGACGAGTCTAAAGGTCGCTGGGGGTGAAGGAGCCCGTGGGCCGCCTGCCGAGACGCTCCGCAGGACTACTGCGTGAGGTACGCGGGCGCGCTCACGGGCAGGATAAATCGGAACTCGGCGCCGCCGCCCGGGCCGCGGCCGACCGTGATGGTCCCGCCGTGGGCCTCCACGATGCCCTTGACGATGTACAGGCCCAGGCCGGTGCCGCCGCGCTTGCTCCCCCGCCAGAAGCGGGTGAAGACGCGGCCCATCGACTCCTCGGGGATCCCGGGGCCTTCGTCGGACACGGTGACGGCGGTTCCCTTCTCATGCGGCGACACCCCGATGGTGACCGTTCCTTCGCCGTGGCGCACCGCATTTTCCAGGAGGTTGCCGAGGATCTGGTCGATCTTGTCCGGATCGGCCCACAGGTCGGGGAGCGGACGACTGACGCTCACGAGGAACCGCTCGGGGGCCTGCCCGTTCGCGGTGAGCGCCTGCACGTGCCGGCCGACGGCGGTGGCGATGTCGACGGGCTGGCGGCGCACCTCCAGGCGGCCGGAGTCGATGCGGGAGATGTCGAGCAGCTCGGCGATGAGCCGGGTGACGCGGTTGGCGTCGGCGTCGACGGTCTCCAGCATCAGCCGCTTCTGGTCGTCGGTGAACCGCTCCCACTTGGCGAGCAGGGTGGCGGTGAAGCCCTTGACCGAGGTCAGCGGGGAACGCAGCTCGTGCGCGACGGTGGCGATCAGCTCGGCGTGGCTGCGCTCGGTGCGCCGGCGGGCCTCGGTACCGCGCAGGGTGACCACGAGGCGGCGCAGCGGGCCGGTGGGCTGTGTACGGACGTAGCTGGCGGAGACCAGCACCTCGCGGCCGCCGGGGAGCAGCAGGTTCCGCTCGGGCTGTCCGCGACGGGTCGCGAGGCCCCCGTACGGGTCGGTCACCGCCCACCAGCGGCGGCCTTCGAGGTCCTCCAGCGGAAGGGCCCGTTCGATGGGCGCGCCGAGCGCCTGGGCGGGGTCGATCGCCGTCATCCGGGCGGCGGCCCGGTTGAAGCAGATCACGCGCCCGGAGGCATCGGCGACGACGAGCCCGTCGGGCAGGCAGTCGGGGTCGATCCCGAAGCCGAGCGCCTCCCCGGGGGCACCGCCGCCGAGGACGGCCCCGCGGGCCGTGCCCTGCGGCGGTACGCCGCGCAGCGCTTCGGAGGCGGGTACGGGGGGCACGGGATCGACGGGCCCGCCCGTACGGGCGCAGGGGCCGACGGGCACCGGCGGACCGGCCGTCGTGCCGGCCCCCGGCGAGCTGTTCGTACCGACGGTCATGTCCCCGTACCCCACATCTCCGAGTAGCGCAGTGGGCCCCCCGGGCCGCCACACTACTAGCTGGGGGTCACAGAGCGGCACCCTCCGGGCGCCCGCTGTGCACGCGCGGACGCGTAGAGGCACACGGCGGCGGCCGTCGCCAGGTTCAGGCTCTCCGCCTTTCCGTGGATCGGGACCCGTACGACGGCGTCCGCCAGGGCCCTGGTCTCCTCCGGCAGACCCCAGGCCTCGTTGCCGAAGACCCAGGCGGAGGGCCCGCCCATGGTGCCCGCGTCCAGCTCGGCGTCGAGGTCGTCCTCGCCCGCGCCGTCGGCCGCCAGGATCCGCACGCCCGCCGCTCGGAGCCCCTCGACGGCCTGCTCGACCGGAACGCCGACGGCGACCGGGAGGTGGAAGAGGGAGCCCACGGAGGCCCGTACCGACTTGGGGTTGTAGAGGTCCACGGAGGCGTCGGTCAGCACGACCGCGTCGGCGCCGGCGGCGTCCGCGCAACGCAGCACCGTACCGGCGTTGCCGGGGTCACGGACGTGCGCGAGGACGGCGACGAGCTTGGGCCGGGCCTTCAGGATCTCCTCGAACGGGGAGTCCAGGAAGTGGCAGACACCGACCAGGCCCTGCGGCGTGACGGTCTGGGAGACCTCGGCGAGCACCTCGTCGGAGGCGTAGTGCACCCGGGCGCCCGCGTCCAGGGCGGCCTCGATGATCCCGGAGTAGCGCTCGGCGGCCTCGACGGTGGCGAACAGCTCGATCAGGGTCGACTCGCCCGTGGGACCGCGGTGCTCGACGGCCTCGCGGACGGCCTGCGGGCCCTCGGCGATGAAGCGGCGCTCCTTGGTGCGGAAGTTGCGCCGCGCCAGACGCCTGGCGGCGGCCACCCGCGTGGATCGGGGGGAGATCAGCTCGTCGGGGTGACCCATGGTGTCTGCGGTTCTCTCTCGGGGTTCCGGGCTCGGGGTTCCGGGCGGGGCGGGAGGGCGGCGGCGCGGGGCGGGCTGCGGGGGCAGCGGGGCGGGCGGCAGGCCGGGGGGCGCGGGGGCGGGGGCGCGGCGCGGAAAGCACACGGACCCGCAGGCGTATGCCTGCGGGTCCGTGGGGGCCGGCCCTGTGCGATCCGGGCCGGCTAGCCCTTAGGCAGCGGCCTTGGGGGCGTTGACGTCGGCCGGAAGCGCCTTCTGCGCGACCTCGACGAGCGCGGCGAACGCGTTGGCGTCGTTGACGGCCAGCTCCGCGAGGATCTTGCGGTCCACCTCGATGTTGGCGGCCTTCAGACCCTGGATGAGGCGGTTGTACGTCATGCCGTTCTGGCGGGCAGCGGCGTTGATGCGCTGGATCCACAGCTGACGGAAGTCGCCCTTGCGCTTCTTGCGGTCGTTGAAGTTGTAGACCAGCGAGTGGGTGACCTGCTCCTTGGCCTTGCGGTACAGGCGCGAACGCTGACCGCGGTAGCCGGAGGCCGCCTCGAGGATCGCCCGGCGCTTCTTGTGGGCGTTTACTGCCCGCTTGACGCGTGCCACTTTTTAACTCCTTGTAGCGGGGCCGCGGGTGTCTTCACACGGCCCGAAATTCGATGGGGTCCCGGTCTCGACGTGCGTCCGCTCCCGGTAGCGGGAGCGGCGACGTCAGATGCCGAGAAGCTTCTTGATCTTCGCGGCGTCGCCGGGAGCCATCTCCGCGTTGCCGGTCAGGCGGCGGGTGACACGGGACGACTTGCCCTCGAGCAGGTGGCGCTTGCCGGCGCGCTCGCGGAGCACCTTGCCGGAGCCGGTGACCTTGAAACGCTTCTTGGTACCGCTGTGCGTCTTGTTCTTCGGCATGGCGCCGTTATCTCCTCGTCGGTGGCGCTCCCACCGGTCCGGTACGGGACCGGCTTACGGGAGCGTCATATTGTGTCGGGTGATCCGGGACGGGCGTCCTGGAATCAGGCCTCGGCGTTCGCCTCGTCGGCCGGAGCCTCTTCGGCAGCGGCCTCGGTGGCCTCGGCGGAGGCGACCTCGGTGGTGTCCTCGACCTCGACTGCGGCTTCCTCGGAAGCAGCCTCGTCGTCGGCGAGGGCGACACCCTGGCGCTCGGCCTTGCGGGCGGCCTGCGCCTCGCGGGCTTCGGCCATCGCCTCGGTCTTCTTCTTGTGCGGACCGAGGACCATGATCATGTTTCGGCCGTCCTGCTTCGGGTTCGACTCGATGAACCCGAGGTCCTCGACGTCCGATGCGAGGCGCTGCAGCAGTCGGTAGCCGAGTTCCGGCCGGGACTGCTCGCGACCACGGAACATGATCGTGATCTTGACCTTGTCGCCCTGCTTGAGGAACCGAACGACGTGACCCTTCTTGGTGTCATAGTCGTGCGGGTCGATCTTCGGCCGGAGCTTCATTTCCTTGATGACCGTGTGCGCCTGGTTCTTGCGCGCCTCACGGGCCTTCATGGCCGACTCGTACTTGAACTTGCCGTAGTCCATGAGCTTGCAGACCGGCGGGCGTGCGGACGCCGCGACCTCGACCAGGTCGAGGTCGTACTCCTGCGCGAGCTCGAGCGCCTTGGCAAGCGGCACGATGCCGACCTGCTCGCCGCTGGGACCGACAAGCCGTACCTCGGGAACGCGAATCCGGTCGTTGATGCGGGGCTCGGTGCTGATGGATCCTCCTCGGTAGCACCACACGACTGTCTGGCAGACAGCCGCTGACGTGTATTTCCGTCAGACCTACCGCGGCGGAGAATGAAAAAAGCCCCGCCGGGCACAGGCAGGGGCTCCAAAACAACCGGAACACCGCCGCGTGCGAACCGCGGGGCGTAGACTCGGGCAGCTTTCCATCGTCCGTACGGAACGATGGATGCCGCCTGACCGGTGACCCGCCGCCCCGGAGGGCAGTCAGGTGGGAGAACGGAGCCTCCACTTGTGGGCCGGGCACATAAGTGTCCGGCCGGTCGAAGTACATACTAGCACCCGCGCCGCAAGCCCGCCGCACGGCATATCGTGGGGCGCATGACTGACGCGACACCCCCCACCGAACCCACTGCCGACGGCGCCCCCGACTACGACACCATGACCCGCGACATCGCGGACGTGCCCGCCGTCGAGGTGATCACCACGGTGGCCGTGCACCTGCTGAGCGCCGCGGCGGTCAACCTGGGCCTGGACAAGCCGGACTCCGAACACAAGGACCTCGACGAGGCCCGCAAGCTGATCACGGCCCTGGCCGGCCTGGTCACCGCGAGCGCCACCGAGATCAGCTCCTTCCACGCCGCCCCGCTGCGCGACGGCCTGAAGTCGCTCCAGCTGGCCTTCCGCGAGGCCTCGATCGTCCCGGACGAGCCGGGCCAGGGGCCGGGCGAGAAGTTCACGGGTCCCGTCTTCGGCTGAGTCCGACCGCGAAGACACACGATGACGGCCGGCGCACCCCACGGGGGTGCGCCGGCCGAAGTCGTGTCCGGGGGCCGCGCGGCCCCGTCCGGTCAGGGCGTCGGATCGAGCAGGTCGGCCCGGCGCAGCAGCTCCTCGGCCTCCTCGTCCCAGTCGGGGCCGAAGGCGAGGAGGTCGTGGGCGGCCTCGCGCAGCAGGGCCGCGTCGTCCGGGCGCTGCAGGCAGACCAAGCGGTAGGCGAGGTTGCGGGCGTACGGCGGCAGACCGATCCAGTTCTCGGCGATCACCTGGCGGAGCGCCACGAGCAGCTCGTCGGGTTCCGCGAAGGTCACCGCCTCGACGAACTGCAGAATCGCCCCCATGCACTCCTGCGCGGTCGCATCGATCCGGTACTCGGGAACGGCCAGGCGCATCCGGTCCGGCAGATCGCTCACGGGACTCCTCCGGTCAGCGGGTGAACAGCGGCTCGCCGGGCGGGGCCGGAGCCTCCGACGGCAGCAGCGCCAGGTCCAGGCCCCGGACCAGCCGGGCCCGCAGGGTGGTGTCCGCCGCCAGCGCCTCGGCGACGCGCCGGGCCGCAGCGGGTGCCTGCGCGCCCTCGGCCAGCACGATCGCCAGGGTGCCGTCGGAGTCGGCGCCGCCCGCCACGAGGTGGGCGCGCAGCACGGCCGGCTCGGCGGACACGGCCTCCCGTACGGCCTCCCGTACGGCGGGGTCGGCCAAGGGGCCCGCGTCGGTGCGGCCCTCGGCGAGGGCGAGCAGCGCGGATCCGGTCAGCTGGTAGGTGACGGGGCCGGCCAGGTCCAGGACGACGGTGTCGGCCTTCTCGTGCGCGGCCGCCGCCAGCGCCTGGTGCAGCGGGACGGCCACCGGCCGGGCCGCGGGGTCCCACAGCGCGAGCGAGGCGATCGAGGTGAAGGCGGGCAGGGCCCGCCGGTCACCCGCCCGCAGGGTCGGGACGGCCATGTCACTGGTCTTCTCGCGCTTGAGGCCCGTCTCCGGGTCGGTCTCCACCTCGCCGAGGACGGCGACCACCGGGACGAGCAGGCGGGCGCCCTTGAGCGCGGCCAGCACCTCCGGCTCCTTCGCCCGGTCCTCGGACCAGGCGGCCAGGGCCGCGGTCAGCCGGGGATCGGCGGAGCCGTCGTCGTCGGAGAAGCCCGGGTCGGGAATGTTCTTGTTCGCCATGTTCGCCACAGTTACCCGACCCTACTGTGCCGGGTACGGGTCCTGGCCGCGGCCCCGGGTGCCGCGGCGCGGGCGCCGGGCCAGCACGGCGGCCAGTACGAGCAGCACCGCCCCGGCGACGGCCGCCGCCGGGGCCCGCAGGCGGGCGCCGCGCTCGGACGGGCGGACCGGTTCGGGGCCCGGGCCGAAGTAGGTGCTCCCGGCCGCGGCGGGCGCGGGCACCAGGGCCTCCGGGCGCAGCTCGTCCGCGGCCTGGAGGGCGGCGACGGGATCGACCAGACCGTGCCCGCGGGCGTCGTCGCGGCCACCGGCCGGGGAGTCGGAGGCGGTCGCCTCCAGCAGCTTCTTCACCTGGGCCGGCGTCAGGTCCGGGTGCGCGGCCAGGACGAGGGCCACCGTGCCGGAGACGAAGGCGGCCGCGGCGCTGGTGCCCCAGCCCTCGTAGTAGGAGCGGTCGGGGTCGGCGATGACGACGTCCACGCCGGGGGCGGCCACGGTCGCGTACCAGTTGCGGGTGGAGAACTTGGCCTTCCTGCCCCGCCGGTCGACGGCGGTGACGGCGATGACCCCCGGATAGGCGGCCGGGTAGGAGACGCGGTCGCCCGCCTCGCCGCCGTTGCCCGCGGAGGCCACCACGACCACGCCCTTGGCCAGGGCGTACTGGACGGCCTCGTCCTCCCCCGCCTCGTGGTGGGCGGAGTCGCTGTCGTCGCCGAGCGACAGGTTGATCACGTCGGCGCCGTGGTCCGCGGCCCAGCGGATGCCCTCGGCGAGGGCACCGCCCTTGCTGTCGCGGGCCTTGGCACGGCCCGGGTCGCCCTCTTCGAGGATCACCCGGACGGGCAGGATCCGGGCCTGCGGGGCGATCCCGAGGACACCCTGGCCGCGGCTGGGTCCGTGGCCGTGCCCGGCGATGATGCTCGCCATGGCGGTTCCGTGCCGGGCCCAGGCGCGGTCGCCGGGTCCGGCGCCCATGCCGATGAGATCGGTGCCGGCGAGGACCTGGCCGGAGAGGTCGGGATGGGATTCGTCGACGCCGGTGTCGAGGACGGCGACGGTCACTCCGGCGCCGCGAGTCGTGCCCCAGGCCTCCTCGGCGCGCAGGGTCAGCAGACCCCACTGGCGGTCGCGGATGTTGTCGGCGGCGGCGGGGGTCGTGGTGGCGGACACCAGGAGGGTCGCGGCGAGCAGCGCGGCGGCCGCCTGCCCGGAGGCCCGGCGGATCATCGGGTGGGCTCCGGGGCGGGTGCGGGGTGGGAGGGCGCGGACGGTGTCGGAGCCTTGGAGGGCGCGGGGGGCGCGGCGAGGAAGGCGAGGCCGTGGCCGACGCGGTCGGCGAGCGCCCGGGCCTCGTGGCCGAGGCCCGCCTGGGCGGCGGCTCCGGTGGCGTCCTTCTTCATCAGGTCCTCGGCGGGGCGGGGTGCGTCCAGGCGGCGGCCGTCGGCGAAGGCGGAGACGGTGTAGACGACGACGGGCGCCTCGGGGGGTACGACGGTGGCCCAGGCGGCGCGCTGCGCGTCGGCGAACCCGTACGCGGGCGGGGCGGGGATGCGGTCCTTGAGGGCGGTCATCGTGGGGGCGTCGGCGGGGGTGAAGACCATGCCGACGGTGATCAGGGAGCTGCGGGTGGCGTCGGTGTAGGTGGCGCGCAGCACGCGGGTGCAGCCGGCGGGGGCCAGCAGGGCCTGCCAGTCGGCGGCGAGGCCGGCCGAGCAGTCGGCGTCGGGGGCGAGCGCGACGCGGGTCCAGGTGCGGTCGGAGCCGCCGGGGCCGGCGGAGGGGCCGGTCAGGACGGGCGGGAACAGGCTGTCGACGGGGGCGGCGCGCCACAGCGACCCGGCCTCGCGGTAGGCGGCGTCGGCGGGGAGGGGGCGATCGGCGGCACGGTGTTCGGCCCAGGTGGTGAGGGCGGCCCCGCCGACGAGGCCGCTGCCGAGGAGGACGCAGAGCGTGGCGGCGAGGACCCGTACGGGGTGGCGGCGGGGGCGCGGGCCCGCGTGCGCGGGCTGTGGCGGTTCGGGCTCGCCCAGGATCTCGGTCCGCGGTGTCGTCGTGGTCATCCGGCGGCTCCGCCCCCCGTTCCGTACGGCTGCCTGCCCGTACTCTACGGCGTCGACGAGGCGGGGTGGGGCGGGGGCCGTGGCGCGGGCGCGGGCCGTCGGGGGAACAGGCGGGGTGGGTGCCGGGAACGGGGTGGGGTGTTGGCCGGGACTGCATGATTTATGGCGCCTCGGCTCGGTCGGCCCTGTGCGAGCCCCTGCGCGCCAACACATCACGTTCTACGCCCCGACCAACACCCCACCCCGTCCCCAACACCCCCGACGACACCGCATGCGGCCCTCGCCGCTCTCTCTTCCAGCCCGGCCGCGCCCGCTCTCAGCCTCGCCGGCGATCGAGGCGCGGGGTCCGGGGCAGAGCCCCGATCCTTGGCCCTCACCCACCCCCCACAGCCCTCGCCGCGCCCTCCCCAGCCTCGTCGCGCCCTCCCCCAGCCTCGCCGGCGATCGAGGCGCGGAGCCCCGGTCCTTGAGCCGCGCCGGCCCCCGGAGGTAGCGCCGGGGATCTACCCACCGGTAGAGACCTCTGGCAAGCTGCCGCCCATGAACTCCGCCGCCACCGACCGCGCCCGGTACGACCGGGCGACCGCGCACCTGGACGCGCCGCTGGCCATCGTGGATCTCGACGCCTTCGACGCCAACGCCGACGATCTCGTCCGCCGCGCCGCCGGCAAGCCGGTCCGGGTCGCGAGCAAGTCGGTCCGGTGCCGTGCGCTCCTGGAACGGGTCCTCGCCCGCCCCGGATTCGCCGGAATCATGTCGTACACGCTCGCCGAGTCGCTCTGGCTGGCCCGGTCCGGGTTCGAGGACGTGCTCCTCGCCTATCCTTCCGCCGATCGGGCCGGCTTCGGCGAGCTCGCGAGCGACGCCAAGCTCGCCGGCGCGGTCACCGTGATGGTGGACGACCTCGCGCAGCTGGATCTGATCGACGCGGCCCGGGACGGCGGCGCCGAGGAGATCCGGGTCTGTCTGGAGCTGGACACGGCTCTGCGGCTGTTCGGCGGCCGGGTACGGATCGGGGCGCGCCGGTCTCCGCTGCGCGAGCCCGCGCAACTGGCCGAGCTGGCCCGGGCGGTGGCCGCCAGGCCCGGGTTCCGGGTCGTGGGGCTGATGGCGTACGAGGGGCATGTCGCCGGGGTCGGGGACTCGCTGGCGGGTCGCCCGCTGCGGTCCCGGACGATCCGGCTGATGCAGGGTGCGGCCCGCAAGGAGCTGGCGGCGCGGCGGGCCGAGGTGGTGCGGGCCGTGCGGGCCGTCGTCCCGGATCTGGAGTTCGTCAACGGCGGCGGTACCGGCAGCGTGCAGCAGACGGCCGCCGAGGACGCGGTGACCGAGATCGCGGCGGGCTCGGGCCTGTACCTGCCCCGGCTGTTCGACAACTACACGTCGTTCAGCGGGCGTCCGGCGGCCCTGTTCGCGCAGCCCGTGGTGCGCAGGCCCGGGGTGGGGGTGGTGACGGTGCTCGGCGGTGGTTATCCGGCCTCCGGCGCGGCCGGGGTCGATCGGCTTCCGGTGCCGTACCTGCCCCAGGGGCTGCGCTACGACCCCCAGGAGGGCGCGGGCGAGGTGCAGACCCCGCTGCTGGGGAGCCCGGCCGACGATCTGCTGATCGGCGACCGGGTCTGGTTCCGGCACGCGAAGGCGGGCGAACTGTGCGAGCGGTTCGACACCTTGCACCTGATCGAGGGGGATCGGGTCACCGAGAGCGTCCCGACCTACCGCGGCGAGGGGCGCACCTTCCTCTAGTACACGGAGTCGGCCTGGTCCGGGACGACGCTGCGGTCGCCGCGCAGGACCGGGCCCTTGGTGCCGTCGTGGTCGACGTAGCCGGTCGTCGCGCACGGGTAGGGGTCGGTCTTGCGCTTCTTGGGCTCGATGAACATGGGGTTGACGATCCAGCGGCCGTCGCCGTTGTCGTACGCCCGGCACATCAGCTCGTTCTTGTTGCGGTTCACCACGAGCCGTAGGGCGGTGGCGTCGCGCAGGAAGGAGATGTCGGTGTCGGAGTCACCGGCGGCGAACACCTGGCGGTGGGCGGCGGGCCGGATCTGCTCGGCGGCCGCGCCGCGTACGCCGAAGATCTCCTTGTTGATCCAGCAGCGCTTGCCGTCGATGTAGGTGATCATCGTGTCGGCGCCGTCCCGGACGGATCCGCAGCCCTGGAGGTGGGCGGTGAACGTGCCGTCGTACGTGGTGGTGTTGCGGATGCCGATGACGTGGTCGGCCTCGATGCCGACGCCTTGGGCCCAGACCTCGACCACGGGCTGCGGGGAGGCGGAGCTGATCCAGACGTCGAAGCCGGCCGTGCGGAGTTTCTTGATCAGGTCCTTCTGCTGATCGTAGTAGCGGACCCAGCCGGTGGCGGTGGTCGTGCTGCCGACCCGCTGGGTGGCGCCGACGGGCGCGGCGAGGTTCTCGGCGCGGGCGGCGGCGGCGAAGCCGCGGATCTCCCGGGCGGTCCAGCCCCGCATCAGCTGGGCCAGCCAGGCGTAGGAGGGCTCGGTGGTGCGGCGGTCCCAGCCGGTGAAGGCGGGGGCTCCGGCGCGGGTCGCGGCGGTGCCGTAGACGGCGTTGATCTCGTCGGCGCAGGCCGCTCCGGCGGGGGTTCCGGTGGGCAGCGGGGCGCCGGGGCGGGCGAGGCCGGTGCAGGCGTCGGCCAGGGCCTTCGTGGCGGCGGGGGTGAGGTGGCGGCTGGTGGTGGACCAGTCACCGGCGGCGGGTAGGCGGATCCGGCCGTTGCGCAGGAGCCAGAACATGGTGGCGTCGCCGACGTCGTTCTTGACGACGGTGTTGTCCCAGTCGAAGACGGCGACGGGCTTGGTGCGGCCGGTCCGGTACGGGCCGCAGCTGCCGTACCGGTCGATCAGCTGCTGGAGGCGGGCCTGGTTGTCCCCGTACCAGCCGGAGCCGATGGTGACCCGGGGGCAGGGTGGGTGGGCGGCCTCGGCCGGTGGGGCCGCCAGGAGGCCGGATCCGGTGACCGCGACGAGTGCGAGGGGTGCTGCCCATGTTCTGCGCATGCTGCTCCTTCGAGGATCGGGACAGCCCGAAGGGACCGGCCGGGCACCTCGTGGTGCCCGGCCGGCCGGGATGCGGGGGCGGCGGGGCCTAGAGCGGGGTCACGTACGCGCCGGAGATGCCGCCGTCGACGAGGAAGTCGGTGGCGTTGATGAAGGAGGAGTCGTCGCTGGCGAGGAAGGCGACGGCGGCGGCGATCTCGGTGGGCTCGGCGAAGCGGCCCAGCGGGATGTGGACGAGGCGGCGGGCCGCGCGCTCGGGGTCCTTGGCGAACAGTTCCTGCAGCAGCGGGGTGTTCACGGGTCCGGGGCACAGGGCGTTGACGCGGATGCCCTCGCGGGCGAACTGCACGCCGAGCTCGCGGGACATGGCGAGTACGCCGCCCTTGGAGGCGGTGTAGGAGATCTGGGAGGTGGCGGCGCCCATGATGGCGACGAAGGAGGCGGTGTTGATGATGGAGCCGCGGCCCTGGCGCTGCATGTAGGGCAGGGCGGCCTTGCAGCACAGGTAGACGGAGGTGAGGTTGACGTCCTGGACGCGCTTCCAGGCCTCCAGGCCGGTGGTCAGGATGGAGTCGTCGTCCGGGGGCGAGATGCCCGCGTTGTTGAAGGCGATGTCCACGGAGCCGTAGGTGTCGAAGGCGGTCTTGAAGAGCGCCTCGACCTCCTCGGGGCTGGTGACGTCGACCTTGACGAAGGTGCCGCCGACCTCCTCGGCCGCGGCCTTGCCGGCGGTCTCGTCGATGTCGGCGCAGACGATGTTGGCGCCCTCGGAGGCCAGGCGGCGGGCGGTGGCGAGGCCGATGCCGCTGCCGGCTCCGGTGATGACGGCGGTACGGCCGACCAGGCGGCGACAGACGATCTCTTCGTTGGACATGTGCTTCAGGCCTCCGTGCTGATGAAGACGTTCTTGGTCTCGGTGAAAGCGGTGAGGGCGTCGGGTCCGAGCTCGCGGCCGAGTCCGGACTGCTTGTAGCCGCCGAAGGGGGTCCAGTAGCGGACGCTGCTGTGGGAGTTGACGGACAGGTTGCCGGCGGCGACGGCGCGCGAGACGCGCAGCGCCCGCCCGATGTCGCGGGTCCAGAGGGAGCCGGAGAGGCCGTACTCGGTCGCGTTGGCGAGGCGTACGGCGTCCTCCTCGTCCTCGAAGGGCAGGACGACGGCGACCGGCCCGAAGACCTCCTCGGCGGCCACGGGCGCGGTGGGGGCGACGTCCGTGACGAGGGTGGGCGGGTACCAGAAGCCGGGGCCTTCGGGGGCGGTGCCGCGGATCGCGGTGAGGTCGTCGGTGACGAAGGACCGTACGCGGTCCAGCTGGGTCCGTGAGATCAGCGGGCCCATCTGCGTCTTCTCGTCGAGCGGGTCGCCCACGGTCACGGCCGCGATGCCGGGGGCGACGAGCTCCAGGAAGCGGTCGTAGGCGGAGCGCTGCACGAGGATCCGGGTGCGGGCGCAGCAGTCCTGGCCGGTGTTGTCGAGGAAGGCCATGGGGGCGGCGGCCGCCGCCGCTTCGAGGTCGGCGTCGGCGAAGACGATGTTGGGGCTCTTGCCGCCGAGTTCGAGGGTGACCCGTTTCACGCGGTCGGCGCACTTGGCCATGATCTGCTTGCCGACGCGGGTGGACCCGGTGAAGACGATCTTCGCGACCCCGGGGTGTTCGACGAGCGCGTCTCCGGCGACGTCGCCGCGGCCGGGGAGCACCTGGAAGAGGTGTTCGGGGATCCCGGCCTCGAGGGCGAGTTCGGCGAGGCGCAGTGCGGTCAGCGGGGTGGTCTCGGCGGGCTTGAGGATGACGGCGTTGCCGGCGGCGAGGGCGGGGGCCAGGCCCCAGGCGGCGATCGGCATGGGGAAGTTCCACGGGGCGATCACACCGATGACGCCGAGGGGTTCGAGGAAGGTGATGTCGATGCCGCCGGCGACGGGGATCTGGCGGCCGGAGAGCCGTTCCACTCCCCCGGCGGCGAAGTCGAGGAGGTCGCGTACGTTGCCGGCTTCCCAGCGGGCGTTGCCGATGGTGTGGCCGGCTTCGCGGACCTCCAGCTGGGCCAGTTCCTCGAGGTGGCCGTCGACGACCGCGGCGAAGCGGCGCAGCAGCCGGGCCCGGTCGGCGGGGGCGGCCGTCGCCCAGGCGCGCTGGGCCGCGGCGGCCCGGGCGACGGCGGCGTCGACATCGTCCCGTGTGGCGGCCGGGACGATGGCGACGGTTTCCTCGGTGGCCGGATTCAACACTCGTAGTTCGAAGGGGGCCGGCTCATCGGACACGTGGTGCCTCACAGTTTCGTTCGATGGTGTGCGGTGGCTACAGGCGTTCGAAGGAGCGGCGCAGCTCCCAGTCGGTCACCGCGGAGTCGTAGGCGTCGAGTTCCACGCGGGCCATGTTCCGGTAGTGCGCCACCACGTCGGGGCCGAAGGCGGCCTTGGCGATCTCGCTGTTCTCCCAGAGCTCGGCGGCCTCGCGCAGGGTGGCGGGGACGTGGGCGTACTCGGAGGTGTACGCGTTCCCGCCGCAGGCCTCGGGGAGCTCCAGGCGGTTCTCGATGCCGTAGAGCCCGGCCGCGACCAGGCCGGCGACGGCGAGGTACGGGTTGACGTCGCCGCCGGGGAGGCGGTTCTCGAAGCGCATGGAGCGGCCGTGGCCGACCACTCGGAGGGCGCAGGTCCGGTTGTCCACGCCCCAGGCGACGGCGGTCGGCGCGAAGGATCCCGGCCGGAAACGCTTGTACGAATTGATGTTGGGGGCGTAGAGAAGGGAGAAGTCGCGCAGCGCGGCCAGCTGGCCGGCCAGGAAGTGTCGCATCACCGGTGACATTCCGCCCGGACCGTCCCCGGCCATCGCGTTGTGTCCGTCGGCGTCGGCCAGCGAGAGGTGGATATGACAGGAGTTGCCCTCGCGCTCGTCGAACTTCGCCATGAAGGTGAGCGAGACACCTTCCTGGGAGGCGATCTCCTTGGCTCCGGTCTTGTAGACGGAGTGCTGGTCGCAGGTGGTGAGTGCTTCGTCGTAGCGGAAGGCGATCTCGTGCTGGCCGAGGTTGCACTCCCCCTTGGCCGACTCGACGATCAGGCCCGCGGCCTGCATCTCGTTGCGGATCCGGCGCAGCAGGGGTTCGATGCGGCCGGTCCCGAGGACGGAGTAGTCGATGTTGTACTGGTTGGCCGGTGTCAGATCGCGGTAGCCGGAGTTCCAGGCTTGTTCGTAGGTGTCCTGGAAGACCATGAACTCCAGCTCGGTGCCGACCATCGCGGTGTAGCCGGCCTCGGCGAGTCGTTCCAGCTGGCGGCGCAGGATCTGCCGGGGCGCGGCCACCACGGGCGAGCCGTCGTTCCAGGCCAGGTCGGCGAGGAGGAAGGCGCTGCCGGGGTTCCAGGGGATGCGGCGCAGGGTGGCCAGGTCGGGGTGCATGGCGAAGTCGCCGTAGCCCCGGTCCCAGGAGGACATCTCGTACCCGTCGACGGTGTTCATGTCGGTATCGACGGCGAGGAGGTAGTTGCAGCCCTCGGTACCGTGCTCGAGGACCTCGTCGAGGAAGAACTGTGCGGCGAACCGCTTGCCCTGGAGCCGCCCCTGCATGTCGGGGAAGGCCAGGACGACTGTGTCGATCTCACCGCTGGCGACGAGGGAGCGGAGCTCCTCGGGCGCGAGCGGCGGCTTGCGGTCTACCACTGGAATCTCTCCTTCGGTGAGCCGAGGAGGCCTAAGGTATTGAATAGAACCATTGCTTGGGAAGGGGAGGAGCCGAGATGACCGATACGGCCAGCGAAGGCGACGCGATCGCGCGCCTGAATCCCGTACTGCGGCAGGTGCGGGCGGGCAACGGTTTCGAGGAGGCGCTGGAGCAGATCCTTCAGGTGGTCCGACTGGGTCTGGTGCCGGGCGGCGAACGGCTGCCACCCGAGCGCGAGCTGGCCGAACGGATGGGGATCAGCCGCGTCACCCTGCGCGAGGTGCTGAAGGTGCTGCAGGACCAGGGACTGGTGGAGGCCCGGCGCGGGCGCTACGGCGGAACGTTCGTGCTGCCTCGCCCCGACACCCCCGCCGGCGGCGCCGAGGAGGAACTGCGCCGGCGGGTCGCGGGGGTGGACATCGAGGACGTCCTGCGGTTCCGCGAGGTCCTGGAGGTGGGAGCGGCCGGACTGTGCGCCTCCCAGGGCCTGACCGAGGAGGGCACCGAACGACTGCTCGGCGCCCTGGCCGCCACCCACGACGCCCCGCTCTCCGACTACCGCCGGCAGGACACGCTCTTCCACCTCACCCTGTGCGAACTGGCCGGGTCCGCCACCCTGACGGCCCAGTACGCGGCCGTCCGGGCCGGCGTGAACGACCTGCTGGACTGCATCCCCCTGCTCGTACGGAACCTCGAGCACTCCCAGCAGCAGCACAGCACGCTGGTGGAGGCGGTGCTGGCGGGCGACGCGACCCGGGCCCGGGAGACCATGCGCGAGCACTGCTGCGGCACGGCGGCGCTGCTGCGGGGCTTCCTGACCTGAGCCGCGCCGAGGGGCCGCCCGAGAGGGTTTCGTAACGTCTGTTTAGCGCAGAGGTCTTGCGCACTCCACCGCTCTAAGGCAAAGGTACGCCCCACAACCATTGCCCTGAGGCAGGAGCGCACGATGGCCGACGACATCGAGGCACGGCTCGCCGCCGTACCCGCACCCACCACATCCCCCGACGGCGGGGGCGGCCCCGACGAGTACCTCGCGCGCCGGACGCTGCGCCGCGGCAGCGCCGGCTGGCTGCTCCTCACCGGTCTCGGCGTCGCCTATGTCGTCTCCGGGGACTTCTCCGGCTGGAACGTCGGCCTCGACAAGGGCGGCTTCGGCGGCCTCGCCATCGCCACCGTCCTCATGGGCGCGATGTACGCCTGTCTGGTCTTCTCACTCGCCGAACTGTCCACCATCCTGCCGACCGCGGGCGGCGGCTACGGCTTCGCCCGCCGCGCGCTCGGCCCGTGGGGCGGCTTCCTCACCGGCACGGCCATCCTGATCGAATACATCCTGGCCCCGGCCGCGATCGTCATCTTCATCGGCGACTACGTCGAATCCCTCGGCCTCTTCGGACTCACCTCCAGCTGGCCCGTCTACCTCGGCTGCTTCGTCATCTTCATCGGCGTCCACCTCTGGGGCGTCGGCGAGGCGCTCCGCTTCAGCCTCGTCGTGACCGCGATCGCCGTCGCCGCGCTGCTGATCTTCGCCGTGGGGGCCTTCACCGAGTTCGACGCCTCCGGCCTGAACGACATCCCCGTCGACGCGAACGCCTTCGGCTCCAACTCCTGGCTGCCGCTGGGCGTGCTCGGCATCTGGGCCGCGTTCCCCTTCGGCATGTGGTTCTTCCTCGGCGTCGAGGGCGTACCGCTGGCGGCCGAGGAGGCCAAGGACCCGGTCCGCTCCATGCCGAAGGCCCTCTCCATCTCCATGGGCATCCTCGCGCTGCTCGCCCTGATCACCTTCTTCGCCGCGACCGGCGCCCAGGGCGCCGACGCCGTCAAGGCCGCGGGCAACCCGCTGGTCGTGGCGCTGGAAGGGGACGGCGGCCCGACCGCGCTCAGCCGCTTCGTGAACTACGCGGGCCTCGCCGGCCTGGTGGCCTCCTTCTTCTCCCTCATCTACGCGGGCTCGCGCCAGCTCTTCGCCCTCTCCCGCGCCGGCTACCTGCCCCGCTTCCTCTCGCTCACCTCGAAGCGCAAGGCCCCGTACCTCGGTCTGGTCATCCCCGGCGCCATCGGCTTCGCCCTCGCCGCGGCCACCGGCAACGGGGCCCGCATGCTCAACATCGCGGTGTTCGGCGCCACCATCTCCTACGCCCTGATGGCCCTGTCGCACATCGTGCTGCGCCGCCGGGAACCGGACCTGGAGCGCCCGTACCGCACCCCGGGCGGGATCCTGACCTCCTCGGTGGCCTTCACGCTCGCCCTGTCGGCCCTGGTCGCCACCTTCCTG
Source organism: Streptomyces sp. NPDC048331 (assembly GCF_043201215.1). Taxonomy (NCBI): domain Bacteria; kingdom Bacillati; phylum Actinomycetota; class Actinomycetes; order Kitasatosporales; family Streptomycetaceae; genus Streptomyces; species Streptomyces sp. NPDC048331. The sequence continues at coordinate 204,678 of NZ_JBICYT010000008.1, forward strand.
GTGGACAAGGACGCGGCGTTCATCGCGCTCGCCGTGTACGCCGTCGCCCTCGCCTACTTCGCCTTCTACAGTCGGCACCACCTGGTGGCCTCGGCCCCGGAGGAGGAGTTCGCGGCTCTCGCGGAAGCCGAGGCGGAACTGACCCGCGACTGAAACCCTGTCACCGTCCGCCCCACCCCCTTCCGGAGGTATCGAACGTGCCCAGGCCGCTCATCGGCATCACCACCTACGTCGAGGATTCCACCCGCTACGGCGTGTGGGACCTCCCGACATCCCTCGTACCGACCGGGTACCACGAACTCGTCCAAGCGGCGGGCGGCGCGGCCGTGCTGCTCCCGCCGGACGAGCCCGGGTCGGCGGCGGAGGTGCTGAGCCGGGTGGACGGCCTGGTCGTCGCGGGCGGACCGGACCTGGACCCGCTGCACTACGGGGCCGTACGCGACTCCCGTACGGGCGCCCCCGCCACGGTCCGCGACCACTGGGAGCTGGCCCTGCTCGCGGCGGCGCTGGACGCGGACAAGCCCGTCCTCGGGATCTGCCGAGGCATGCAGGCGCTGAACGTGGCCCTCGGCGGCACCCTCGTCCAGCACATCGACGGGCACGTCGACACCCCGGGCGTCATGTCCTGGCACCCGGTCCGCCCGGTCCCGGGCACCCGCTACGCGGACCTGGTTCCGGAGGAGGCCCAGGTCCCGACCTACCACCACCAGGCCGTCGACCGACTGGGCCGCGGTCTGGTCGTCTCGGCCCACGCGGTCGACGGCACGGTGGAGGCGATCGAACTGCCCGACCCCGAGCGGTGGGTGCTGGGCGTCCAGTGGCACCCGGAGCGGGACACGGACACGCGGGTGATGTCCGCCCTCGTCGAGGCGGCCTCCGTCCGTACCGCGGTACCGGTGGGCTGACCGACCGCCGGCCGCCGGACTCCGGCGCCCTCCCCTGCGCCGGGGCCCGCGGCCGGCCCTCCCCCGTCCCCCGCCTCCGCCTCCGCCTCCGCACGAATGGCCCTTCGACCGTCGGGCGCGCACGCTGGATGGGTGAGCACCGAGGCACACGGCAAGGCGGCGTCCGGGCCGGTGGCCGGGTTCCTGGAGAACCCGGTCGTGGGCATGGCGCCGTGGATCATCTTCTCGCTGCTGGTCGGCCCGGGACGGTTCGAGCTCGCGGTCGGACTGGCCCTGGCGGTGTCGGTCGCCCTGACCGCGCTGACCCACCTGGTCAACCGAGGCAGCTCCTGGAAGCTGCTCGAACTGGCCGACATCACCTTCTTCGCCGCCATGGCCGTGATCGGGGCCCTGGCGAGCGAGGGGACCCTGAACTGGCTGGAGACGTACGCGGGCGAGGTCGCCAACATCGCGCTGGCGGTGATCGCCTTCGGCTCGATGGCGGTCCGGACGCCCTTCACCCTCCAGTACGCCCGCGAGCAGGTCGACCCGTCGCTCTGGCACACCCGCGGCTTCCTGCGGACCAACTACATGATCACGGGTGCCTGGGGCATCGCCTTCCTCGTGGCGGCCGCCGCCGGAGCCTACGGGGATCTGGTCCTGCACAACCCGAACAACATCTGGACCGGCTGGGTCATCCAGATCCTGGCGATCGTCGCCGCGGTGAAGTTCACCGTCTGGTACCCGGACGTCGCCCGCGCCCGAGGAGTCCGCGAGGCCGCCGGCCTACCCCCCGAGCCCACACCGTGGGCCGGCTTCCTGGTGCCGCTGGCGGGTCTGCTCGTACCGATCGGCATCGTCGTGCTGATCTTCGAGAACATGTGGTGGCTGGGTGTGGCCCTGATCGTGGTGGGCTCGCTCCTGACGAAGTCCCTACAGTCCCGGGCGACCCAGGAGCCCACCTGACGGCGGACTCCCGGGGTCCGGGCGGGCGTACCGTCCGTCAGCGACTGAAGACGACCGAACGCAGCTTCAACCGCTCCGAGCCGTAGCCCGTGCGGGGCCGGAGGGTGAAGTGGTCCCCCTCGCAGCCGGGCTCGGTGAACACCGTCGCCGTCGCGTCGGTCATGTTGCGCGGCGAGTGCGCCGGGCTACTGGCATCCGGATCGGCGACCTCCGGCAGGGTGATGCACTCCTCGCCGGGCGGGTCGACGAGCACCACGGGCAACGGGCTGCCGTCGAGTCCGCTGACCGTGTACCGGAACTGCCCCTCCGCGGCCGAGGCCGATGTCGGGATCGTGAGCAGCAGGGTGAACGCGCCGAAGGCGGCGACGGCGGCATGGCGAAGACGCATCTGGTTCTCCTCGGGAGAGCGACAAACGTGCAGGAGCCACCTTTCCGGCGGCGCCCACCCCGGGTCACCGTCCCCACCGCGCCGAATCGATCCCTCCTCGCCCGAACGGCCCAGGCGCACTAGATCCGGCGGTGGGTGAGGGACAGCAGGTCACGGGCCGGGCCCGCCGGGCGGGAGCCCGTCGGCCAGACCGCCCGCAGGGCCCGGTCGAGCGGCGCGCCCGTCACAGGGACCTCCACCAGCCGCCGCGCGCCCAGCTCGTCCCCGACCGCCAGCTCCGACAGCACGCACGGCCCCGCACCGCTCAGCGCCGCCGCCTTCACCGCCGTGGTCGACGCCAGTTCCAGCAGCGGCGCGGCCAGCCCGCCGGCCGAGACCAGCGCGGCGTCCAGGACCTGCCGCGTGCCGGACCCCCGTTCACGCAGGATCAGCGGGGTCGAGGCCAGCTCCGCCGCCGCCACCCCCCGGGTGCGGCGCGCCCACGGGTGACCGGGAGCCACCGCCACCACCAAGCGGTCCTGCGCGATCACCGCGGAGTCCAGTCCCTCCGGCACGGTCAGCCCCTCCACGAAGCCGAGGTCGGCCTCGTGCGCGAGGACCCGTTCGGCGACCACCGCCGAGTTCCCGGCGTGCAGGGACACCGCCGTGTCCGGGCGCTGCCCCCGCAGGGCGATCAACCAGCCCGGCAGCAGGTACTCCGCGATGGTCATGCTGGCGGCCACCCGCAGCCGCGAGTCCCGCCGGCCGCGCAGCGCCTGCGCCCCCGCGTCGAAGGCCTCCGCCGCCTCCACCACCCGTCGGGCCCAGTCCGTGACGAGCGCGCCCTCGGCCGTGAGCGTCGACCCCCTCGGGGAGCGGTCCACCAGGGCCACGCCGAGCCGGGTCTCCATCGCCCGGATCCGACTGCTCGCGGCGGGCTGGGTGATACCGAGGCGGCGGGCCGCGCCGCTCAGACTGCCGACCCGCGCGACCGCGAGCAGCAGTTCCAGCGCGCCCAGGTCCGGTACCCGGTGTGCCAGCGGAACCCACTCCTCATTACCCATAACGTCAGTTTATGACCTCATAGGGAGATGACCTCTGCCGCCCCTTCCGCCCCGGCGCGAGGCTGGAGCCATGGCCACCACCCTCGTGCGACCCCGCACCCACACCACCCCCGCAGTCCGGGCCCACAAGGCCCCCGCGCTGCGGCATCTCGGCCCCAACTGGTACGCCTGCGTCATGGGCACGGCGATCCTCGCCAACGCCGGCGCGACCCTCCCGTACCAGCTCCCCGGCCAGCGCGTGGCCTGCCAGCTCGTCTGGGCACTGTCCGCCGTGCTCCTCGCCGTCCTGCTCACGGCCCGCGCCGGGCACTGGATCCACCACCGCGACCAGGCCCGCGCCCACCTCCTCGACCCGGCCGTCGCCCCCTTCTACGGCTGCCTCTCGATGGCGCTGCTGGCCGTCGGCGGCGGCACCCTCGTCGTCGGGAAGGACCTCATCGGGACGGGCGCCGCCGTCGCCGTGGACGCCGTGCTCTTCACCGTCGGCACCGTGATCGGCCTGGTCACGGCCGTGGCCCTGCCCTACCTGATGGTCGTACGCCACAAGGTCGAACCCCAGCAGGCCACCGCAGTCTGGCTGCTCCCCCTGGTGCCGCCCATGGTCTCCGCCGCCGTCGGCCCGCTGCTGATACCCCACCTGCCCGCCGGCCAGCCCCGCGAGACCCTGCTGCTCGCCTGCTACGCCATGTTCGGCATCAGCCTGCTCGCCACCCTGTCGATGCTCCCCCTGATCTTCGGGCGGCTGCTGGTGGGCGGCCCGCTGCCGCTGGTCCTGACACCCACCCTGTTCCTGGTCCTCGGCCCCCTCGGCCAGTCCACCACCGCCGTGAACCAGCTCGCCGATGTCGCCCCCCTGTCGATCGAGGGCCCGTACGCGGGTGCGCTGAGCGCCTTCGCCGTCGTCTACGGAGTCCCCGTGATGGGTTTCGCCCTGCTGTGGTTGGCCCTGGCCACGGCCATGCTGGTGCGGGCGGCCCGGGGCGGCATGGGCTTCGCGATGACCTGGTGGGCCCTGACCTTCCCCCTCGGCACCTGCGTCACCGGAGCCACCGGCCTGGCCCACCACACCGGCCTGACGGCCTTCGCCTGGCTGGCCACCGCCCTCTTCCTGGCTCTCGTGACCGCCTGGCTCCTGGCCGCCGTCCACACCCTGCGCGGCTTGCTCTCCGGGCGCCTGCTCGCCGGCCAGGAGCCGTCCCGACCCGGCCCGACCGGCAGGACACCCGCTACCGCTTGAGGTAGGCCAGGACCGCCAGCACGCGGCGGTTGTCGTCCGCGGACGGTTCGATCCGCAGCTTGGTGAAGATGGCCGCCGTGTGCTTGGCGACCGCGCTCTCGCTGATGAACAGGGCCTGTGCCACCGCCGCGTTGGAGCGGCCTTCGGCCATGAGGCCCAGTACGTCCAGCTCGCGCGCCGTCAGCTCCGCGGTGGTGCCGCGGGCGTCGCTGCGGGCCAGCAGCCGTGCGATGACCTGCGGGTCCATGACCGTACCGCCCGTGGCCACGGTGCGCACCGCGTCGACGAACTGGGTGGTGCGGGTGATCCGGTCCTTGAGGAGGTAGCCGATGGCCCCCTGACCCCCGGCGAGCAGTTCGTGGGCGTAGAGCTGGTCGACGTACTGGGACAGTACGAGGACCGGCAGCGCGGGACGGACCCGTCGTGCCGCCAGGGCCGCCTGGAGGCCTTCGTCGGTGAAGGTGGGCGGCAGCCGGATGTCGACCACCGCCACGTCGGGCGCGTCGTCGAGGAGGCTCTTGAGGAGGGCGGGGCCGTTGTCGACGGCGGCGACGACCTCGAAGCCGTGGTCCTGGAGGGTCCGCGTCAGCCCGTCCCGGAGGAGGAAGAGGTCTTCGGCGAGGACGACGCGCACGGTATCTCCAAGGTCGCGGTGGTCGGGCCGCCCCGCGGGCTGTGCAGGACGAGGGTTCCGTCGAAGGGTTCCAGACGGCGCCGCAGACCCCGCAGTCCGCTCCCGGCCGGATCCGCGCCACCGCGGCCCCCGTCGACGACCGTGACGCGCAGGAGGCCGTCCGCGTGGCACAGGCGGACCCGGACCTCGGGAGCGCCGGAGTGCTTGGCGGCATTGGCGAGCAGCTCGGCGACGACGAAGTAGCCGGCGGACTCGACCGGGGCGGGGAGCCGGCCCGGCAGGGCCGCCTCCACGTGCACGTCGAGATGGCTGTCGAGGGCCAGCGAGCGCACCGCGTCACCGAGGCCGCGGTCGGCGAGCACGGGCGGCAGTACGCCGTGGACCAGCTCGCGCAGGTCCTGGAGCGCCCGCTCGGAGGTGGCCCGCACCTCGTGCAACAGGGCGCGGGCGGCCGGCGGGTCGTGGTCGAGGAGGCGGGTGGCCTCGTCCAGGGTCATGCCCAAGGAGACCAGCCGGGCCTGCGCCCCGTCGTGCAGGTCCCGTTCGATGCGCCGCAGTTCGGCGGCCTGGACGTCGAGGACGTCGGCGCGGGATCCGGCGAGGTGCTCGATGCGGCGGACGAGTTCGGTGGTGTAGGGGGCGGCCAGCAGGCGCCCGCTCCAGCGTGCGTGGAGCCGCAGGACCACGGGGGCCAGACGCAGCCCCGCGGCCATGAACGCGAGGCCGAGCACGAGCGCGGCGAGCATCGACGGCGTGGAGTCGACCAGGACGAAGCCGTACCAGTTGCCATCGCCCAGGAGCCGCCAGACGAAGGGCTGGACGGCGGCGCCGAAGATCCCGTACACGACGAGGGCCTGCGGCACGGCGGCGAGCAGGGCGCCCGTCCACGGCTCCGCCCAGGCCCAGCGCAGGTCGTGCCAGAAGCCTGCGTCGCCGAGGACGGCGAGGGAGCGGCGGTAGCGGCCGGCCGGGCCGCCGCCGGGTGGCGTGGGCCCGGGCGGCAGCGCCCGCGGCGGGCTGATCACCGTCCCCGTCCAGCGGGCGGCCCAGGCCCGGTAGCGGTCGGACATGCGGCGCAGGGCGGTCGCGGCGGACGGGAGCAGGAGGAAGCCGACACCGACGGGCAGGAGGAGCAGGGCTCCGACGACGAGCCCGCCGGCCCCGGCCACGGCGAACGCGGCGAGGGACAGCAGCTGGCAGCGGCCGATGTCGGCCGGCGCTCCCCCGGTGCCGGACCGCTCGCCCCCGTACGCCGCCATGCCCACCCGTCGTCCCGTCATGTCAGCGCGTTCCGGGCGCTGTTGCGACGGTGATCCTATCCGGCGCGGCGTGCGGCGCCCGGCGGGCGGTGGCGATCCACGGGACCGCCGCGACCAGGGCGGCGGCTCCGAGGAACAGCATCGGCGCCGTCGTCGCCGCCGTCTCGTCGGTCACGTACAGCATGCCGAGGTTGATCAGGGTGTGGAAGCCGCCCGCGAGCAGCAGCCGGTTGCTCCGTACGCCGTCCAGGGCCAGGCCGAGGATCACGGACATCGCGGTGGTGGCCAGCAGGAACCCGGCCGCGTAGGCCGGTTCCTGTGCGAAGACCGGTACGTGCCACAGGCCCCAGAGCAGGCCGACCGCGACGGAGGCGGTGATCGGGCCCAAGCGGGTGCGCAGCAGCGGCTGGAGGTAGCAGCGCCAGCCGATCTCCTCGGCGCAGGCACCGAGGAGTTGGGCGGTCACGATCAGGGCGAGGGGGTGGGTGAGGGCCTGGGGGCCGGTGACGGGGAGCGAGCCGGTGGTGAGCAGGCCGCCGCCGGCGCACAGGGCGATGATCAGGACGGGGGTGAGTAGGAGGGCCCCTGCCCGGCGGGCGCGGACGCCGGTACGGGTGCCCGTCCGGGTGGGCAGGGTGCCGGCGAGCCGATCCATGATCCGGCCCGGCCGGAACAGCGCCACGGCGGCCACGGCCAGGGCGGGCCCGAACTGGGTCAGTTGCAGCACCTCGGGCGGGATGCCGGTGGTGGACTGGGCGGCTCCGAAGGCACCCGCCGCCACGAAGGCGACCGCGAGGAACACCCCCGCCTCCGCCGCCCAGCCCTGGTGTTCGTTTTCGTGGTCCGGCATGTCGTCGGTCTCCTCATGGTCCGCCCGGACGTGTCGCTCACGCCCGCCTCCGACTCTGCCGATACGGGGACCTCCGGTCGCTGCACGTGAATGCCGAGAGGGGGTGTACCCAGGTACACCCCCTCCGGAGCGGCCCGATCCGCGGGACCCCTTCGGCCGCTCCCTCGGGCCGGGCGGGGTGATCGCGGCGCGGGTCCGGTCCGCGGGGCCGCCCCTTCGGCCGGGGCCGGTCCCTCACGCCGGGCGGGATCCGATCACGGCGCGGGTCCGGTCCGCGGGGCCGCCCCTTCGGCCGGGGCCGGTCCCTCACGCCGGGCGGGATCCGATCACGGCGCGGGTCCGGTCCGCGGGG
>NZ_JBICYT010000008.1:212390-251327 GCF_043201215.1 Streptomyces sp. NPDC048331
CCGCCCCTTCGGCCGGGGCCGGTCCCTCACGCCGGGCGGGATCCGATCACGGCGCGGGCGGGTCCGTGGGGCCGGGCAGGGGTATCTCCTCGGCTCGGCGCGTGCTGCATGTCTCGGCCGTGGGTCGGTGGTGGCGCCTCGTCCTGCGGGGACACCCCTGCCCGTCCCCACTCCCCACGCGTCGGGGTGGCTTCGGGGGCACTGTCGAACGCACCGCCGTGGGGCGGGGACACGGTGGAGTGTCCCCGCAGGACGAGCGCGCACCACCGACCCACCGCCGAGACATGCCGTACCGCGCGAGCCGAGGAGACACTCCACCGGGGCACCGACCCACACCACCAGCCCCGCCGGCGCTTGAGGCGCGGGGCCCGGGGCGGAGCCCCGGAACCACCGCCCGGCCGGAGCCGAACCGCAGCGCCCCGGAACCACCGCCCGGCCGGAGCCTCCGAAGCGGCGCCGACATCAGCGCGCCGCGCTCAACCCCTCCGCCAGCACCCGCGGGGCCTCCGCCAACGAAGGCCCGTACCAGGTCAGATGCCGCCCACTGAGCAGCGCCGCAGGTAGGTCCGGGAAAGCCTCCGGGCCGTCCTCCCGCGTGAAGCGGTACGGCTCGTCCGGCAGCACCACCAGGTCGCAGCCGGCCGCCGCGAGTTCCTCCACCGGCACCCGCGGATACCGCTCCGCATGACCGGCGTAGACGTTGCGCACGCCCAGCCGCGCCAGCAGGTCCCCCGCGAAGGTGTCCCGCCCCAGCACCATCCACGGCCGCCGCCAGATCGGCACGAAGGCGGAGGCGGCACGCACACCGACCGGCCCCGCCCCGGCCCACGCCCGCTCCGCGTCCGCCAGCCACCCCGGCCTCGTCAGCCCCAGCGCCCCCACGAGTACCCGATCCAGCTCCCGCAGAGCCTGCGGGAGGTCCCGTACCTCGGTGACCAACACCTCGACCCCGGCCGCCCGCAGCGCCTCCAGGTCGGGGGCCCGGTTCTCCTCCTCGTTGGCGATCACCAGGTCCGGCCGGAGCTCCGTGATCCGCCGTACGTCGGGGTTCTTCGTCCCCCCGACGCGCACCGCGTCGCCGAGGTCCCCGGGGTGCGTGCACCAGTCGGTGACCCCGACCAGCAGACCCGGCGCGCTCACGGCCACCGCCTCGGTCAGCGAGGGCACCAGCGAGACGACCCGCCGCACGCCGCTCAGTGTCCCGGCGACGGGGGCTCGGAGGTCGCGTGGATGTGCTCGCCCACCGCGACGACCAGGATCCGGGTGTCCTCGGTGACCGCCCGCCAGCGGTGGCGCACACCGCCGGACAGGAACAGCGCGTCCCCGCTCTCCAGCCGGTAGGCCCGCCCTTCCGCTTCGACCTGACAGGCGCCCTCGACCACGTACATCAGTTCGTCGTTGCGGTGCTGGTACTCGCGTCCGGCGTCCTGGTCCCCGGTGAACTCCATCGCGTGCAGCTGGTGGTGCCCCCGCACCAGGGGCCGTACGCCCGGGAACGGGGTGAGCCCGGAGGCGTCACCGGCCCGTACGAGGTCCACCGTGCGCGCGGTGTCGGAGGCGGCCAGCAGCTCGACGGCGGTGGTCTCCAGCGCGTCCGCGACCCGCTCCAGGGAGCGCATGCTGGGCCGGGCCCGTTCGTTCTCTATCTGACTCAGGAAGGGCACCGACAGGCCGCTGCGCGCCGACACGGCGGCCAGCGTGAGATGGAGCGCGCGGCGCCGCTTGCGCACGGCCACGCCCACCCGGAGCGGCTCCTTGCCGTCCTTGTCCTTGCTCTTGTCATCCCTGTCGTTCAGCTTGCCGTCCATGCCATCGGTGCCGTCGATGCCGTCCCTGTCGTTCATGTCGGGGCTGCCCTCCCCATGTCTGTCGCACATCGGTGTGCTGTAAGCACCTTACGCAGCAACCGCCTCCGGTTTCGCGTGCACGGCTGTTCCCGTACGCACGCGATCACTGTCCGTCGCGGCGCGGGGCGTCCGACCGGCCGGGACATCCACGGGGCGCGTTGCGGCATCATCGACTGCGTGACGACACGACGCCTGATGCTCCTGGACACCGCCTCCCTCTACTACCGCGCGTACTTCGGTGTGCCGGACTCGGTGAAGGCCCCCGACGGCACCCCGGTCAACGCCGTGCGCGGGCTGCTCGACTTCATCGGCCGGCTCGTCCAGGACCACCGGCCGGACGATCTGGTGGCGTGCATGGACGCCGACTGGCGGCCGCACTGGCGGGTGGAGCTGATCCCCTCCTACAAGGCGCACCGGGTGGCCGAGGAGACCGGGACCGGACCCGACGTGGAGGAGACCCCGGACACGCTCGCCCCGCAGGTGCCGATCATCGAGGCCGCGCTGGACGCCTTCGGCATCGCCCGGGTCGGGGTCGCCGGGTACGAGGCGGACGACGTGATCGGCACGCTCACCGCCCGCGCGAGCGGCCCGGTGGACATCGTCACCGGCGACCGGGACCTGTACCAGCTGGTGGACGACGCCCGGCAGCGGCGGGTGCTGTACCCGCTCAAGGGCGTCGGCACCCTGCAAGTGACCGACGAGGCGTGGCTCCGTGAGAAGTACGGGGTGGACGGCCCCGGTTACGCGGATCTGGCGCTGCTGCGCGGCGACCCGAGCGACGGCCTGCCGGGCGTCCCCGGCATCGGCGAGAAGACCGCCGCGAAACTCCTGGACGCGTACGGCACCCTGGCCGGGATCATGTCGGCGATCGACGACCCGAAGTCGAAGCTGACCCCGACCCAGCGCAAGCGCCTGGACGAGTCCCGGCCCTATCTGGCGGTGGCGCCGAAGGTGGTCCAGGTGGCCTCGGACGTGCCGCTGCCGGTATTCGACCCGGCCCTGCCGACGGCCCCGGCACAGCCCGAACTGGTGGACGCGCTAGCCCATCGGTGGGGTCTGGGTGGCGCAGTCGCTCGCCTGAGCAGCGTGCTGCGCCCATGAGGTGATAACTTAGGTAAGGCTAAGTTTCGTGGAGTCAGGGGAGTCACCGTGGCAGAAGGACGCGCCCGCACCGTCGGCACCGCCGTCGTCGTACGCACCGAGCGGCTTTCGCCGCACATGGTGCGGATCGTGCTGGGCGGTGAGGGCCTCCGGGAGTTCGACGCGGGCGAGTACACCGACCATTACGTGAAGCTGCTGTTCGCCCCGGTCGGCGTGAACTACCCCGCACCGTGGGACCTGGACCGGATCCGCGCGGACTTCCCCCGGGCGCAGTGGCCGCGCCAGCGCGCGTACACGGTACGGAACTGGGACCCCGCGCACCTGGAGCTGACCCTCGACTTCGTGGTCCACGGCGACGAGGGCCTGGCGGGCCCCTGGGCTGCGCGGGTGCAGCCGGGCGAGCTCGTACGCTTCCTCGGCCCGGGCGGCGCCTACGCCCCGGACCCGGTGGCCGGCTGGCACCTCCTGGTGGGCGACGAGAGCGCCCTGCCGGCGATCGCGGCCGCGATGGAGCGGATGCCGGCGGGCGCACGGGTCCATGCGTTCGTGGAGATCGACGGCCCGGCCGACGAGCTGAAGGTCGCCACCCCGGACGGCATCGTCCCGATCTGGCTGCACCGCGGCGACCGCCCGGTGGGCGAGGCCCTGGTGGAGGCCGTCACCTCCATGGAGTTCCCCTCCGCCGACGTTCACGCGTTCGTCCACGGCGAGGCCGGCTTCGTCAAGGAACTGCGCCGCCACCTGCGCATGGAGCGCGGCGTCCCGCGCGAGCGCCTGTCGATCTCGGGCTACTGGCGCCTGGGCGAGACGGACGAGGGCTGGCGCGCGATCAAGCGCGACTGGAACGCCTCGGTGGAGGCCGAACAGGAACACCGCGCGGCCGCCTGAAGGTTTCGCCCCGCAGCACCCCGCAGGCACCCCGCCGGCGTTCGAGGCGCGGGGGCCCGGGGGCGCCGCCCCCGGCAAAGGCGCCGCACCGCCGATCCGCACACCGTCGGACGGCGACGCGCGGCCGGCGACACCCGGCGGGACAATAGCTCCATGCGTACGCTCCCCGCCCTCGGGGCAGCCGGGGCCACGGTGCTCCTCACCGCGGCGGCGGCGTTGCCGGCCACGGCAGCGCCCACCCCACCGCCCGCCCCGAAGCCCCAGATCACGGACGCCGCCGTCGACAAGGCCGTGGCCCGCCTCGACAGCACCGTCGAGGACATGATGCGCCGCACCGGCGTCCCCGGCGTCTCCGTGGCCGTCGTCCACAACGACAAGGTCGTCCACCTCAAGGGCTACGGGCTGCGCCGGACCGGCGAGAGCGCCGAGGTGGGCCCGGACACCGTGTTCCAGCTGGCCTCGGTGTCCAAGCCCGTCTCCTCCACGATCGTGGCCGGCGCCCTGACCGACCCCCAGGAGTGGGACGACCGCGCCGTCCTGCCCGGGTTCTCCCTGAAGGACCCCTGGGTGAGCGACCACGTCACGACCGCCGATCTGTTCTCCCACCGCAGCGGCCTCCCCGACCACGCCGGCGACCTCCTCGAAGACCTCGGCTACGACCAGGCGTACATCCTCGACCACCTGCGCCTGGAGCCCCTCACCCCGTTCCGGGCGAGCTACGCCTACACCAACTTCGGGCTCACCGCGGCCGCCGAGGCCGTCGCCCGCGCCAAGGGCACCAGCTGGCAGAAGCTCAGCTCCGACACCCTCTTCAAGCCCGCCGGCATGACCCGTACGAGCACCGAGTTCGACGACTTCATCAACGCCCCCGACCATGCCTCCACCCACGTCAAGACGATCAACCCTGACACCGGCGCCGTCACCTGGAGCCCCCGCTTCGTCCGCGACCCCGACGCCCAGTCCCCGGCCGGCGGCATCAGCTCCACCGCCACCGACATGGCCCGCTGGCTGCGGCTGCAACTGGCCGGCGGCACCCTCGACGGGAAGCGGATCATCCCCGCCGACACCCTCGCCCGGACCCACCTGCCCGAGATCGTGTCCCAGCCGACCAACGCCATCGGCACCACCAGCTTCTACGGTCTCGGCTGGAACGTCGGCTACGACCAGGCCGGCCGCCTGCGCCTGAGCCACTCCGGCGGCTTCGAACTCGGCGCCAACACCAACGTCACCATGCTCCCGCTGGAGAAGCTCGGCATCGTCGTCCTGACCAACGGCGCCCCGGTCGGCCTGCCGGACGCCGTGGCCCTGGACTTCTTCGACTACGCCGAGCACGGCAAGGTCTCCACCGACTGGCTCCCGCTGGCCGCCTCCGCGTACGCCGCGGCCCTCGCGGCCCCGGGCGCGTCGACCACCGACTACGCCCACCCGCCCAAGGGCGCGCAACCGGCCCAGGACAGCGCCGCGTACATCGGGACGTACGACAACCCCTACTACGGCAAGGCCACCGTGACCGCCGACGACAAGGGCGCGCTCACCCTGGCGCTCGGCCCCAAGCCCCTGCGCTTCCCGCTGACCCACTACGACGGGGACACCTTCAGCTTCGTGACCCAGGGCGAGAACGCGGTCGGCCGCACCGGAGTGATCTTCGCCGACGGCACTCTGCGCGTGGAGTACCTCGACGCCGAACACCTGGGCACCTTCACCCAGCAGTAGCCGCATAGCCTGTTCCCCGATGAGACGCAGAGCCCAGCCACCGACCTCGCCCCTCCCCCAGCGCGCCGGTATCGACCCGGTCCGGCTGCGGCTGCCGCCCGACCCCGAGGGGACATGGCCGGACCTCGGCGACTACCTCGCGGCGCGCTACGCGGGCACCCGCGGCGCCGATTCCGTGGCCCGCCTGCTGGCCTCGGGCCGGGTACTGGGCCCCGGCGGGCGGGTGCTGCGCGCGGAGGACCCGTACGAGCCGGGCGCCTACCTGTGGTTCCACCGGGACATGGAGCCGGAGCCGCGGGTGCCCTTCCCGATCTCCGTGATCCACCGGGACGCGCACCTGCTGGTCGTGGACAAGCCGCACTTCCTGGCCACCACCCCGCGCGGCTCCCACATCACCGAGACCGCCCTGGCCCGGCTCCGCGCGGAGCTGGGCCTGCCCGACCTCAGCCCCGCGCACCGGCTGGACCGGCTGACGGCGGGGCTGGTGATGTTCAGCGTCCGGCCGCAGGACCGCGGCGCCTACCAGCTGCTCTTCCAGCGGCGCGAGGTGCACAAGGAGTACGAGGCCCTCGCACCCCACGACCCGGCGCTCGCCCGCACCCTCCCGCGTACGGTCCGCAGCCGGATCGAGAAGGCCCGCGGGGTCATGGCGGCGGTGGAGGTGCCGGGCGGCGAGCCCAATGCCGAGAGCCTCGTCGAACTCGTCGACTCCCGCAGCGGACTGGGCCGCTACCGGCTGACGCCGCGCACCGGCCGCACCCATCAGCTGCGGGTGCACATGAACGGCCTGGGCCTGCCCATCCTGGGCGACCCGGTGTATCCGCAGGTCACCGACCCGGCCCCGGACGACTACCGTAGGCCGCTGCAACTCCTGGCCCGGGTACTGGCGTTCACCGACCCGGTGACCGCGCGCGTGCACCGCTTCGAGAGCGACCGCACCCTCCAGGCCTGGGACGACCGGGCGGGCTGGGAGGCCGGATCCTAGGCGCCGGTCGGGCCGACGCCCGCGATGCGCAGGGCCGCGTCGGCCGTGGCCTCCGCGAAGACCGTCACCGGGCGCGCCGGATCCGTGCGGTGGATCAGCATGACGCCCTCGATGAGCCCGAAGACCAGGTCGCCCCGGAGCGTCAGCCCCGCCTTGTCCTCGGCCAGTTCGCCGCCGACGCGGGTTCCGGCGAGCAGCACCCGGTAGGCGTCCTTGAGTTCACCACGCATCCGGCGGAACCGCGCGAGGCGTGAGCCGCCCAGTTCGGGCAGCAGGTAGAGCGCCCCCAGGTTGTACGGGCCACCGCACAGCAGCAGGACGTCGGAGCGGCACAGCTCCCACAGCCTCCGCGCGGCGCATCGCCCGTCGTCCGCGAGCAGTTGCCTGGCCAGCACCAACGAGGGCGCGACCGTGGACTCCAACAGTTCGGCGAGGAGTTCCTCCTTGCCACCGAAGTAGTGGTACATCGTGGCCTGGCGCATCCCGGCCCGTTCGGCGACGGCCCGTGTGGTGGTCGCCGCGTATCCCTGGTCGGCGAACAACTCGGCCGCCGCGCAGAGGAGTTCCTCGCGCGGCGGCCGGCCGCTCTCCGGTCTCAGCCGGTCGGCACGTGGCCGACCGACCCGTCTCGGACCATCGTCCGCTTCCCCGCTCATGGCATCGATCGTCGCACAGAGCACGCCGATTCGATCATGGCAAGAGATCAGATCGAGCCATCCCCGCTCTCGGAGGAAGCCCCAAAACCGGCTATCCGACCGAGCTGTAGGCCACTACACCCCGAAGCAGCGCGTCCACGGCCTTGCGGGCATTGCGCGCCACCGTGCTCCCGCTGTCCCCGGAGGCAGCCGGAGCCGCCGCTGCGACCTGCCCGAGCACGTCGATGACCTGCTTGCACCAGCGCACGAAGTCACCGGCCGGCATCTCCGCCTCGCGCAGCACCTCGTCCAGGCTCTTGTCGGAGGCCCACTGGTAGGCCGCCCACGCGAAGCCGAGGTCCGGCTCGCGCTGGCCCACGCCCTCCGCCTGGTTGATGCGGTGCTCCTCCTCCAGCGCGTCGAGCCGGCCCCAGATCCGGACCATCTCGCCGAGCGCCGCCTTGGCCGCGCCGCCCGGCACCTTCGGGGCGACCGCGTCGTCGGACTGCCGCGCCTCGAACACCAACGCCGAGACACAGGCCGCCAGTTCGGCCGGGCTCAACCCCTCCCACACCTTGGCGCGCAGGCATTCGGAGGCCAGCAGGTCCAGCTCCCCGTACAGCCGGGCGAGTCGCCTGCCGTGCACGGTGACCTCGTCCTCGCGCAGGTAGTCCAGCTCGGTCAGCAGTGCGTGGATCCGGTCGAAGGTGCGGGCGATGGTGTTCGTCCGGCCCTCGATCCGCCGCTCCAGCTGCTGGGTGTCCCGCTGGAGCCGGTGGTAACGCTCCGCCCAGCGCGCGTGGTCCTCCCGCTCGTCGCAGCCGTGGCAGGGATGCGCCCGCAGCTCGCTGCGCAGCCGGGCGATCTCGCGGTCGTCGGCGGCCGCGGCCCGGCCGCGGGGGCGACGCTCCGGCGTGATGTGCCCGGCTTTGGTCCGCAGCTGGGACGCCAGGTCCCGACGGGACTGCGGCGAGCGCGCGTTGAAGGTCTTGGGGATCCGCATCCGGTCGAGCGCCTCCACCGGGACCGGGAAGTCGATCGCGGCGAGCCGCTTGACCTGCCGTTCGGCGGTGAGCACCAGCGGACGCGGGCCCTCGGCGTACTCGTGCCCGCGGTGCCCGTTGACCCGCCCGGCCGGCACGCCCGGGTCCAGGACCAGCGCGAGCCCGGCGAACTTGCCCGTCGGCACGTGGATGATGTCGCCCGGCTTGAGCTTCTCCAGCGAACTGGCCGCCTGCACCCGGCGCTGTGCCGCGCCCTGCTTGGCCAGGTCCGTCTCCCGGTCCTTGAGGTCACGGCGCAGCTGCGCGTACTCCTCGAAGTTCCCCAGGTGGCAGGTCATGCCCTCCTGGTAGCCCGCCAGGCCCTCCTCGTTGCGCTGCACCTGCCGGGAGATCCCGACGACCGAGCGGTCGGCCTGGAACTGCGCGAAGGAGGTCTCCAGCAGCTCGCGCGAGCGGTGCCGGCCGAACTGGCTGACCAGGTTCACGGCCATGTTGTACGACGGCTTGAAGCTGGATCGCAGCGGATACGTACGAGTACCGGCGAGCCCGGCGAGACCCGCCGGGTCCATCCCGCGCTGCCAGAGCACCACCGCGTGGCCCTCGACGTCGATACCGCGCCGCCCGGCCCGGCCGGTCAGCTGCGTGTACTCGCCGGGGGTGATGTCGGCGTGCTGCTCGCCGTTCCACTTGACGAGCTTCTCCAGGATCACCGTGCGCGCGGGCATGTTGATGCCCAGCGCCAGGGTCTCCGTGGCGAAGACGGCCTTGACCAGGCCGCGGACGAAGAGCTCCTCCACGACCTCCTTGAAGGTGGGCAGCATGCCCGCGTGGTGCGCGGCGATGCCCCGCTCCAGCCCTTCGAGCCACTCGTAGTACCCCAGGACGTGCAGGTCCTCGGTGGGGATGGAGGCGGTCCGCGACTCGACGATCTCGCGGACCCGCAGCCGCGCGGACTCGTCGTTGAGCCGTAGGCCCGCGAACAGGCACTGCTGGACCGCGGCCTCGCAGCCGGCCCGGCTGAAGATGAAGTTGATGGCGGGCAGCAGCCCGTCGTTGTCGAGGCGGGCGATGACCTCGGGGCGGGACGGGGTCCAGATCCGGCCGCGGGAGCGCCGCTCGCGCTCGCGGTCGGCCTCGCGGACCATCTTCCCGCGCCGCCGGTCCTTCGGACTGTAGGTCCGGCTGTTCTCCTCGCGGGCCATGCGCAGCAGGTCGGGATTGACCTCCCGGCGCGCGGAGCCGCGACCACCGTGGTCGGACTCCTCCTCGAAGAGGTCGTAGATCCGACGGCCGGCCATGACGTGCTGCCACAGCGGTACGGGCCGCTCCTCGGAGACGATCACCTCGGTGTCCCCGCGCACGGTGTCCAGCCAGTCGCCGAACTCCTCGGCGTTGGACACGGTGGCCGACAGGGAGACCAGGGTCACCGACTCGGGGAGGTGGATGATCACTTCCTCCCAGACGGCTCCGCGGAACCGGTCGGAGAGGTAGTGGACCTCGTCCATCACGACGTAGCCGAGGCCGCGCAGCGACTGGGAGCCCGCGTACAGCATGTTGCGGAGCACCTCGGTGGTCATCACGACCACCGGCGCCTCGGAGTTGACGCTGTTGTCGCCCGTCAGCAGGCCCACCTTGTCGGCGCCGTAGCGCTTGACGAGGTCGGCGTACTTCTGGTTCGACAGCGCCTTGATCGGCGTCGTGTAGAAGCACTTGCGGCCCTGCTGGAGGGCCAGGTGCACGGCGAACTCGCCGACGATGGTCTTGCCCGAGCCGGTCGGGGCGGCGACGAGGACGCCTTTGCCGGCCTCCAGCGCCTTGCATGCCTCGACCTGATACGGGTCCAGGTCGAAGTCGTACATCTCGCGGAAGGGGGCCAGGGCAGAGGCCTCTTCGGCGGCGCGGATCCGGGCAGCGGCGTACCGCTCGGCGGGTGAGAGTTCTTCGGTCATCTTGCTGTCGAGCCTACCCGCCACCTCTGACAACAGTCGCGATCATTTAAGTGAGCAGCCGGACGGCCCGGGGAACGCATTCGGCGGTCACCGGCAGCACCCCCAGCGGCTCGCCGTCCGCGTACGCGGACAGCCCCGCCGCCTCCAGGGTGATCTTCCTGGCCCGGTGGACGGTGACCTTGGGATGGTCGAGGTGGCGGCCCTTGTAGACCTGCGGGAACACGGTGAGCAGGGTGGCCCTGCTGCAGTCGCCGACCACCGTGACGTCGAAGAGCCCGTCGTCGGGGACGGCGGCCGCGCAGATGCGCATGCCCCCGCCGTAGGAGGATCCGTTGCCGACGGCCACCAGCGTGGCCTCGGTCTCGATCACCGGCCCGTCGTCCAGGGTGATCCGGTACGGGAACGGCCGGAAGGCGGCCAGCTCCGCGATCATCGCCAGGTCGTACTTGAACCGGCCGACCGGCAGCCGCATCCGGTTGCCCCGGTCGTTGACCCGCGAGTCGAAGCCCGAGCACAGCACCGTCCCGAACCACTTCTCGTAGTCGGCGCCGCCCACCCGGCCCAGGTCGATCTCCCGGATCCGGCTCTCCTTGACGGCTTCGGCGGCCAGCTGCCCGGCCCGCGCCGGTTCCCGCACGGGCAGGCCCATCGCCCGGGCGAAGTCGTTGCCGGTGCCCACCGCGACCACCCCGAGCGGCACCGGTGTCCCGGCCAGGGCCTGGAGCGCCAGGGAGACCACCCCGTCACCGCCCACCGCGATCACCGCGCCGGTGCCCTCCCGGACGGCGGCCATGAGCCGCGCCAGCGCGTCCGGCGCGTCGGTGCCCACGACGGTCCGTACGGAGAAGCCGGCCGCCCGGACAGCCGAAGCGGCCGGTTGCGCGGCGTGCGCGCCCCGGCCGCGTCCGGCTGTGGGATTGACGAAGAGGGTGACCTCGTGACTCATCCTCGGGAATGTACCGGAGCCCGTTCCCGGGTCTCGGCCGCCCCCGGCAGGGGCGCTCCCCGGCCGCGGCCGGGGGCGCACCGCTCAGGTCGCGTCGTCGTAACCGTTGATCCGCTGGCGTCCGCCGTCGGACTGCTCGGGCAGCCCCGCGGGAGCCGGGACCGACTCCAGTTCACCGATCGGCGCCGGGGTCAGGTCCAGCTGGGAGGCCTCGTCGTCGCTCAGGTCCGCGTCGGGGTCGTTGCGCCGACGCCTGCGGTCGTTGAGGAGGCAGATCCCCAGGGCGGCGAAGTAGAGGGCCACGATGGGCACGGCCAGCGCGAGCATCGTCGGCGGGTCGCCGGTGGGGGTCGCGAAGGCGGCGAAGATCGTGATGCCGAGGACCATGCCCCGCCACCAGCTCGCCAGCCGCTTGCCGGTGAGCACACCGGTGAAGTTCAGCAGGATCAGCAGCAGCGGCAGCTCGAAGGCCAGGCCGAACACGATCACCATGCGGGTGACCAGGTCCAGGTAGTCGTCGACCGGCAGCAGGTTGCGCGCGTGATCGGGGGTGAACTCCAGCATGATCGTCGCGGTCTGCGGGAGGATCTTGTACGCGATCACCGCGCCGGTCAGGAAGAGGGGCGCGCCGACCGCGACGAAGCTCCGCGCGTACTTCTTCTCGTGACTGTGCAGCCCGGGCGCGGCGAACGCCCACAGCTGGTAGAGCCACACCGGGGCGGACAGCACCACACCGGCCATCAGTGCGACCTTCAGGGCGATCGAGAACGCCGAGATCAGGCCGTTCACGGTCATGTCGGCGCAGGGACGACCGTTGCGCTGGGTCACCACACCATCCGTGCAGCCGACGGAGTCCAGCATCGGCTTCAACAGGAAGTTGATGATCTCCCGGTAGAAGAACGCGGCGACGATCGTGATCACCACGATCGCCAGGACCGACTTCAGCAGGCGGTTTCGGAGCTCACGCAGGTGCTCGACGAGAGGCATGCGCCCTTCGGCGTCCTTCGCCTGTCGTTCCTTCTTCTCCTGCTTGCGGGCAGAGTTGAGCAACCCACGTCCCTTGTCTCGTCGCAGATGACTGCGTGTACGGCGGGTGTCAGCCCTGGGCGGTGCGGTTCGGCTCGCTCACCGGACGCGAGCTGCTGACGTCACCCGGCGCGGCCTGGATGGTGCGCGGGGCGACCGGCTGCTGGGCGGACTGGTCCGCGGGCGCGGCGGTGGCGGCGTCGTCGCTCTCGCCGTCCTTCTTCATGGCCTTGGCCTCGCTCTTGAGGATGCGCGCCGACTTGCCGAGGGAGCGGGCCATGTCGGGGAGCTTCTTGGCGCCGAACAGCAGGATGATCAGTCCGACGATGACGAGGATTTCCCAACCCCTGAAGTTGCCCATAGGTCTTTTCCTTCTCTCCGAGGTTCACAGCACGCCGGACGGGCGCCCAGGACTTGCTCTACCGAGGATCGTAACCCCAGGGGGTTAACGCCCGGCAATCCCCGGGGGTCGTTCCGCTTGCACCCTGGCAGGTCGGCTATGCCCCGGTCACACCCATTCGTGCCCGCGTCAGGGACGTACGCCGTGTCCCGTCCGGGCCAGATCGACAGCCGCCTGCTCCAGATCCGCCGAGGCGTCGGTGATCCGGCGGCTGGCCTGCGCCACCTGGGACGCCAGCCTGCGCACCTCCACGTACACCCGCACCGCGAGCACGGCGAGCACGGCCACTCCGAGGAAACCCAGGACAATTGCGAACATCGGCCACAGCATGGGCCGAGCCTAGGCCACCCGCCGGGTCAGATGCTGCGCAGGGTGCTCACGCCACCACCGGTGAGCAGTTCCACGATCCGCTCCCCGGCGGGTTTGCGTACGGAGGCACCGCATTCAGGGCAGGTGAAGGAGTAGAACGTGGCCCGCCGGCTGCCGCCGATGGCCAGCCGCAGGGCGGCCGGGTCCAGCTCGAAGCGGGCACGGCAGTCGGGACAGGAGGCCTTGAAGGCGACGGGCCCGGACGTTGGCGACATCGACCGCGCTCCCCTCAGACCTGTTCCCCGTACCCCGCCAGCGCCTCCCGGGCGGCGCTGCGCGCGCTGTCCGCCAGCTCGGACGGAGCGACGATCCGACCCTCCCGGCCCAGCCGCAGCGCCAGCCTGCGGAGCGAGGCCGGGTCCGGGCTGCGCAGGGTGATCCGCAGACCACCCCCGGGCAGCTCCTCCGCGCTGTCGTGCGGGTAGTACTCGGCGACCCAGCGCCCGCCCGGCTCCACCTCGACCACGACCTCCGGGTCCTCGGCGGCCGGCTGCACCAGGCCCTCGGACAGGTCACGCGGCTCGATGGCGGGCGGCTCGGCCCGCTCGTCCAGCAGTTTGATCTCCGCGACCCGGTCGAGACGGAAGGTGCGCCGGGCCTCCGAGAGGTGGCACCAGCCCTCCATGTACGTGTGCCCCACCGCGAAGAGCCGGATCGGGTCGACCCTGCGCTCGGTGAGCTCGTCCCGCGCGGGCGAGTAGTAGCGCAGCCACAGCCGCCGGCGCTCCGCGATGGCCCGGTCGACGTCCGCGAAGACCCCGCCCTCGGACTCGAAGGTCACCGACAGCCGGGAGCTCGCCCCGGCCACCTCACCCGCGGCCGCCTCCAGCTTGGCGGTGGCCCGCAGCAGGGCGTCCCGGTCGCTCTCACGCAGCCCGGGCAGGGTGGCCACCGCGCGGGCCGCCACCAGCAGCGCGGTCGCCTCGTCGGCGGCCAGCCGCAGCGGCTCCGCGGTGGACTCCCCCGAGGCGTCGGGGTTGCGCCACCAGATGCGCTCCCCGTCGGTGTCGATGTCGAGCAGGTCCCCGCCCCGGAAGCTCGTCCCGCACATGGGCAGCACGTCGAGGTCCGAGATCAGCTCGTCCTCGGTGATCCCGAAAGCGCGCGCGACGTCCGCGACGTGCGCACCGGGGCGCTCGCGCAGGTAGGTCACCAGGGACAGCATCCGGCGGGTCTGGTCGATGGCGTTGGCAGCCATGCTGGTACGTCTCCCCCTCAGGGCACATCTGTGGATGTCGCTCTTGTGGAACGGTGCGGCCGCGGATCGGCCGCCGGGCCCGCAGGCCCCCGGGATCGGCCCCGGTCAGGCCCCGGCGACGGCCCGCAGCCGGCCCACCACGTCCGCCCGCAGGTCGGCGGGACCGACCACGACGACGTCGGGCCCGAACTCCACCAGCCAGGCGTCCAGCCCGTGCCCGTACGGGATCTCCAGCTCGTCCCAGCCGTCCCCGCCCCCGCCCTCGCGCACCGCGGTGGCCTTGGCCCGCAGCGGATAGCCCGCCCCGGCCCGCAGCCGGATCAGCGCGCTGCGGTCCGCGCTCTCCCCGGCCCAGCTCGCCACGGTCTCCCGTACGGTCACCACGTCCGGCACCTCGGCGGTGTACTTCGCGGCCCGCGAGCGGACCTTGCCGGTGATCCGGGAGAGCCGGAACACCCGCTCCGCCCCACGGTCACGGTCGTAGCCGGCCAGGTACCAGTGACCACGCCAGCACTCCAGCGCCCAGGGCTCCACCTGCCGGGTCTCCGGCCGGGCGGCGGTGGACTTGCGGTAGTCGAACACCACCGGCCTGCGGTCCCGGCAGGCCAGCATCAGCGGCTCGAAGGCCGCCTCGTGGACCGGGATGCGCGGCTCGATCGCGCTGTGCTGTCCCTCGTACGGGTCCTCCGCCTCGGGCATCCCGCCCGCACGCAGCTTCTGCAGGGCCCCGCTGGCGGCCCCCGCCAGCCGCGCCTGCTGCCACACCTTGGCCGCCAACCCCAGGGCCGCGGCCTCCTCGGCGTCCAGCGAGACGGGGGGCAACCGGTTGCTGTCCCGACGGGCCAGGTAACCGGTCTCGCCGTCCAGGTTCTCCACCGTCTCGATGACGAGGCCGAGTTCACGCAGGTCGTCCTTGTCCCGCTCGAACATGCGGTTGAAGGACTCGTCGTTGCCGGCCTCCATGTAGGCCTCGATGGAACCGCGCAACTCCCGCTTGCTGAGCGGACGGCGGGTCCCCAGCAGACACAGCGCCAGATTCATCAGCCGCTCGGCCTTGGCAATCGCCATCGACGCCCTTCCGCCCTTCTCCGCCTGCACATCCGTCGAACCATCACCCGGGTCGCCCCCGATGCGGACGGACCCGTTGACCGTTGACCGTACCGCCCCGGCGCGCCCCGGCAAAAGCGAGGGGCCCCCGCCGGACGGCGGGGGCCCCTCGACCGATCGCGAAGTGCGGTCAGCCGACCTTGACCAGGTCGCAGACGAAGATCAGCGTCTCGCCCGGGGCGATCGCACCGCCCGCGCCACGGTCGCCGTAGGCGAGGTGGGCCGGGATGACCAGCTTGCGGCGGCCGCCGACCTTCATGCCCTGGACACCCTGGTCCCAGCCGGAGATGACCTGGCCGACACCGAGCTGGAACTGCAGCGCGGCGCCGCGGTTCCAGGAGGCGTCGAACTCCTCGCCGGTGGAGAAGGCCACGCCCACGTAGTGGACGGAGACCCGGTCGCCCTTCTTGGCCTCCGCGCCGTCGCCCTCCCAGATGTCCTCGATCACGAGGTCCTTGGGAGCCTCGCCACCGGGGAAGTCGATCTCGGGCTTCTGAAGGTCACTCACGGAACTTCTCCTCATACGTACGAAATGGTCAACCGGAACAGTCTTACATCACCGTGAGGATGTCGAGGCTGAAGACCAGCGTCGACTTCGCCGGGATGGTGCCCTGCTCCTTGTCACCGAAGCCCTGGTCCGGCGGGATGACCAGCAGGATGCGACTGCCGGCCTTCTTGCCGACCAGACCGTCCTTCAGACCCTTGACCGAAAGCTCACCCAGCGGCCAGGTGACCGTCTGGTCACTGGTGTAGGTGCTCTCGAAGGACTTGTCGTCCTTCCACGTCTTGCCGTTGAACTTGACCACGACGCTGTCGGAGTCCTTGACCACCGGACCGTCACCCTCGATGACGTAGTCCGAGACCAGCTTGGTCGGCTCGGCGGTGTCCTTCGGGACGGTCACGGAGACTTCCTTGCCGTCCGTGTTCGTGCCGACCTTGGGCAGGTCCTTGTTCTCCTGGGCGACTTCCTTGCCCGTGGCCGAGACCGGGACGGTCGCACCCTTGACGATGTCCACGACGAACACCAGGGTCGCGTTCTCCTTGATCTTCGGAGGCGAGCCCTGGGCCCCGTAACCCAGCTCCGGCGGGATCACCAGCTCGACACGACTGCCGACCTTCTGACCCTCCAGGCCCTGGTCCCAGCCCTTGATCACGGCGCCGGCGCCGATCGTCACGTCGAACGGCGCGGGCCGCCCGAAGCTCTTGTCGAACGGCTCCTTGCCGTCCCACACCTGGCCGAGGTAGTGGACCTGCGCGATGTCGTTCTTCTTCAGCACCTGCCCGGTGCCCTCGCTGATCGTCACCACCTTGAGCTCCTTGGGCGGCGCGCCCTCCCCCTTCGACAGGGTGGGCGTCTCCCCGAAGGCGGCACCCTTGGTGATCGCGGGAGCCCCGTTCTTCATCTGGGCGGAGTCGGAGCCGCTGTCGTCGCCACACGCTGCGGTCGTCAGCAGCAGGAGGGGTACGACAAGCAGGCCGGCAAGTCGGCGCACGGGTTCCTCAGATCTCAGACGGCAAAGCGGTCGCTCGCCACTCTAAGCCGTGCGCAGGGCCCCGTACGAGAGACGTACGAGGCCCTGGCGAGGAGTGCGATGTCACACAGCGGTCACTCCGCGGGTCCTACATGCCCGCGATCAGCTTCTCCACCCGGTCGTCCACCGACCGGAACGGGTCCTTGCACAGCACCGTCCGCTGCGCCTGGTCATTGAGCTTCAGGTGCACCCAGTCGACCGTGAAGTCCCGCCGCTGCTCCTGCGCCCGACGGATGAAGTCCCCGCGCAGCCGCGCCCGCGTCGTCTGCGGGGGCACCGACTTCCCCTCGAAGATCTTCAGGTCGTTGCAGATCCGCGCCGCCTGCCCCTTGCGCTCCAGCAGGTAGTACAGCCCGCGCCGACGGTGGATGTCGTGATACGCGAGGTCTATCTGAGCCACCCGCGGATTCGACATGGTCATGTTGTGCTTGGCCCGGTACCGCTCGATCAGCTGGTACTTCATGACCCAGTCGATCTCGGTCCCGATCCGGTCCAGGTCCTCCGCGTCGATCGCGTCCAGCGTGCGACCCCACAGCTCCAGCACCTGGTCCACCACGCCGGTACGGATCCCCCGACGCTCGGCGAAGTCCACCGCCTTCTCGTAGTACTCCCGCTGGATCTCCAGCGCCGAGGCCTCCCGGCCACTCGCCAGACGCACCTTGCGCTGACCCGTGATGTCGTGACTGACCTCACGGATCGCCCGGATCGGATTCTCCAGGGTCAGATCCCGCATCACCGTGCCCGCCTCGATCATGCGCAGCACCAGATCGGTCGCCCCGACCTTCAGCAGCATGGTCGTCTCGGACATGTTCGAGTCACCCACGATGACGTGCAGCCTGCGGTAACGCTCGGCATCCGCGTGCGGCTCGTCCCGCGTGTTGATGATCGGCCGCGAGCGCGTCGTGGCAGAGCTGACACCCTCCCAGATGTGCTCGGCCCGCTGACTCACGCAGTAGACCGCACCCCGCGGCGTCTGCAGCACCTTGCCGGCGCCACAGATCAACTGCCGCGTGACAAGGAACGGAATGAGAATGTCCGCCAGGCGGGAGAATTCCCCGTGCCGGGCCACCAGGTAGTTCTCGTGGCAGCCGTACGAGTTGCCCGCCGAGTCGGTGTTGTTCTTGAAGAGATAGACGTCGCCCGCGATTCCCTCCTCGTGCAGGCGGCGTTCGGCGTCGACGAGCAGACCTTCGAGAATGCGCTCGCCTGCTTTGTCGTGGGTGACCAACTCGGTCACGTTGTCACATTCGGGTGTTGCATATTCCGGATGCGAACCCACGTCGAGGTACAGGCGGGCGCCGTTCCGCAGGAAGACATTGCTGCTGCGGCCCCATGACACGACACGGCGGAAGAGGTAGCGCGCCACTTCGTCAGGAGACAGTCGGCGCTGTCCCCTGAACGTGCACGTGACGCCGTACTCGTTCTCCAGCCCGAAAATGCGGCGGTCCATGACTGAACATTACGCCTTCTGCCCTCTTCTGAAACCGGGTTCGGGAGCGCCGTTTCGATCAGTTCCCGTCAGCAGGCCGATCGACGCCCCGATCGCCCCCCGATCACGGCCCGATCGGCCCATCCGACACGCCCACCCGTCACGACGCCGACCGCGCCTGCGACGGCACGTCAGGGACCGCCTCCGACACACCCTCAGCCGAGGCCGCCACCGCCCGACTTCGCCCACCGGTCGCCAACGCCCGCTGAGTGACCATCAGAACCAGCAGCGCCGAGAAGCCCGCCACGCCCGCCACCCCGAACCCCGCCGCGGTACCACCCAGCTCCACCGCCGGCCCCGCCGCCGCCGTACCGATCGCCGCACCCACCCCGAAGAACGTCACCAACCACGAGAACGCCTCCGTCACCGTCCCCACCGGCGCATGCCGGTCCACGACGATGAACGCACACGCCAACGCCGGCGCCAGGAACACACCCGACAGCGCCGACAACCCCGTCATCGCCACCACACCCGGAACCGACATCAGCGGCAGGTAGCACGCCGCCAGCAGACCCACCAGCAGCCGCAGCCGCCGCTCCGGCGCACCCGCCCACTGCCGCGCACCGTAGAACACACCACCGATCAGCGCCCCCAGCCCCAGCGCCGCCATCAACCAGCCGTACACCGCCTGACCACCGTGATCGTCCGCGTACGCCACACCCGCCACCGTGATCGAACCCAGCGCCGTCCCCACGAAGAAGAACGCCCCCAGCAGCGCCAGCAGCCCCCGCGACCGCAGCGCCCCCAGCCAGTGCGCCTCCCGCGGCGCCGAACGCCACTTCCGCGACGGCTCGCTCACCACCACGGACAGCGCGCCCAACACACCGATCGCGTTCAACGCCAACAGCGCCCCCGCCGGCGACCACATCGCCACGAACAGCGTCACCAACAGCGGACCGACGGTGAACATGACCTCCTGGGCCACCGCGTCCATCGCGTACGCGGCGTGCACCTTCTCCTCACGACCGCCCAGCACCCCCGGCCACAGCGCCCGCAAACCACCCTCCAGCGGCGGCGTGAACAGCCCCGCCACCACCACCGCGGCATACGCGGCCACCGCCGACCCCGTACCCGAGAGCGCCAGCCACACCATGCCCAGCGCGGACAGCACCGCGGCCGGCAACTGCACCCGCGGCTGCCCGAACAGGTCCACCGCCCGCCCCAGCAACGGCTGACCCACCGCGTTCGCCAACCCGTACGCGGCGGCCAACGCCCCCGCCAGGCTGTAGCTGCCGCCCTCGGCACGCGTGAACAGCACGATCGCGATCGGCCCCGTGGCATTGGGCAGCCGGCCCACGAGCGTGCCCACCAGCAGCCTCGCGGCGTGCCGGGTCCTGAGCAGCTCCGCGTATCCCGCGGCCATGTCCGCCCCCTTCTGCCCGGGCCAGCCGGGAGTAACCGAAGTAGTAATACGTATAACTAGACCGGTCATACGTACCATGGCCGCAGTCCGCCGGTCCAGCCCACCACCGCCCGCGGACCCCACCACACCCCCCGACCTCGCAGTTCAGGAGCCCCCTGTGACGAGACCCACCAGCCGCGACGTGGCCACCGCCGCCGGGGTCTCCCAGGCCACCGTCTCCCTCGTCCTCGCCGACAAATGGCCCGGCCGCGTCTCCGAACGCACCGCCACCCACGTCCGCGAAACCGCCACCCGCCTCGGCTACCGCCCCAACCTCGCCGCCCGCAACCTCCGCCTCGGCACCACCCGCACCGCCCTCCTCGTCGTCCCCGCCCTCACCAACGAATTCTTCGCCCGCGTCTACACCGGCGCCGCCCGCGTCGCCGCCGAACACGGCTTCGGCGTCGTCCTCTACCCCTCCCCCGACGGCACCGGCCCCGCCCGCGACCCCTTCGCCTCCGCCCGCGCCGCCCTCGACGGAGTCATCGCCTCCTCCATGGCCGCCCACACCCTCGACGCCATCGGCGGCAACACCCTCCCCCTCGTCATGCTCGACAGCGACCCCACCGCCCACACCGCCGCCGCCCACGTCAACCTCGCCATGGCCGACGGCATGCGCCAGATCACCGAACACCTCCTCCCCCTCGGCCACCGCCGCTTCCTCCACCTCGCCTCCGCCATCGACACCTGGACCTTCCACACCCGCGCACAAGCCCTCAGCGCCCTCCTCGGCCCCGACACCGAGCTGCGCACCGTTCGGGCCCCCCTCACCGTCGACGCCGCCCGTACGGCCATGGAGACCGCCCTGGCGGCCCCCCAGGACCGACCCACCGCCATCGTCTGCGACGACGACATCCTCGCCGCCGGCGCCTGCAAGGCCGCCCGCCGCCTCGGCCTGCGCATCCCCGAGGACCTCTCCGTCACCGGCTTCGACGACCTCGCCCTCGCCACCGCCGTCGAACCCGAACTCACCACCGTCCACCTCCCCGCCGAACGCGTCGGCGAAGAAGGCATGACCGCCCTCCTCGCCGTCCTCGACGGCACCACCTGGACCGCGCCCGACATCCCCGTCCGACTCGTCGTCCGCGACTCCACCGGCCCCGCCCCGGCGCCGTAACCGCAGTCACGGCCACAGCCACAGCCACAGCCGTCCGGACACGACGAAGCCCCGGCCCACCGAAACGGCGAACCGGGGCCCCACCCACACCACGACTACTCGGCGTCGTCCTCCGGCGCCTCGTCGTTCGACACGGCATCGGCCTGCACCGCCGCCGTCACGTCCGCCTCCAGCAACCGCGACAGCTGCCGACCCCGGATCCGCTTGAACTTGCGCTGCTGCGCCCGCGTACGGTCCAGCACCGCGACCTCCAGCCGCTCCGCCGGAATCGTCTTGTCCGCGCCGTTGGCCTGACTGGACAGCGCCTGCACCGCCAGCTTCAACGCCTCCGACAGGGTCATCCCGTCCTGGTGACGCTGATCCAGGAACGTACTGATCTGCTCGGCATTACCACCGACCGCGACCGAACCGTGCTCGTCCACGATCGACCCGTCGTGCGGCAGCCGATAGATCTGGTCACCCGCGGCCGTCGCACCGACCTCCGCGACCACCAGCTCCACCTCGTACGGCTTCTCACCGGCCGAGGAGAAGATGGTGCCGAGCGTCTGCGCGTAGACGTTCGCCAGCCCACGGGCCGTCACATCGTCACGGTCGTAGGTGTACCCACGCAGATCCGCGTACCGCACACCGCCGATCCGCAGGTTCTCGTACTCGTTGTACTTGCCGGCGGCCGCGAAGCCGATCCGGTCGTAGATCTCGCTGAACTTGTGCAGCGCACGGGACGGGTTCTCGCCGACGAACACGATGCCGTCGGCGTACTGCAGCACGACCAGGCTGCGACCGCGGGCGATGCCCTTGCGGGCGTATTCCGCCCGGTCGGCCATGGCCTGCTGGGGTGACACATAGAACGGAGTCGACACCGGCTGTCCGTCCCTTTCTTCTGGGCTCCTACGGGGCGACGGATGGTCAGAGCAGGGCGGCGCGCGGGCCGTCGGGCTGCTCCAGCCGACGGTTGGTGACCGTACGGGCGAGCTCCTGCGACTCGTCGTCGGTCAACCTGCGGAACCCCTCGTCCGTGATCACGGTGACGATCGGGTAGATGTGGCGGTACAGGTCCGGCCCACCCGTCGCCGAGTCGTCGTCGGCGGCGTCGTACAGCGCCTGGACGACCAGCGTGGTGGCCTGCTCCTCCGACAGATCGGGACGGAAGAGCTTCTTCATCGAGCCCCGGGCGAAGATCGAACCGGAACCGGTGGCGGCGTAACCGTGCTCCTCGGAGCGACCGCCGGTCACGTCGTAGGAGAAGATCCGGCCCTTCTCCTTGGCCTCGTCGTACCCCGCGAACAGCGGCACGACGGCCAGCCCCTGCATGGCCATCCCCAGATTGCTCCGGATCATGGTGGAGAGCCGGTTGGCCTTGCCCTCCAGGGAGAGGGTCGTCCCCTCCACCTTCTCGAAGTGCTCCAGCTCCAGCTGGAACAGCTTGACCATCTCCACCGCCAGGCCGGCCGTACCGGCGATACCGACGGCGGAGTACTCGTCGGCGGGGAACACCTTCTCGATGTCCCGCTGCGCGATCATGTTCCCCATGGTCGCCCGCCGGTCGCCGGCGAGGACGACCCCGCCGGGGAAGGTGGCGGCGACGATGGTCGTCCCGTGCGGCGCCTCGACCACGCCCTCCGGCAGCTTGCGGTTGCCGGGCAGCATCTCGGGCGAGTGCGCGCCCAGGAAGTCCATGAAGGACGACGACCCCGGCGTCAGGAAGGCTGCCGGTAGACGCCCTGTGCCACGATTGTTGGCTTCCACGCGTGTCCCTCCAAGTATGAGACGACCCGACGAGCTGCGTCGGGATCGTCACCCAACTTGCCGATGGCCGTGTTGCAGTTGAAGCAAAGTACGCCTCGGACCCTACCCGTGGTGTGGCAGTGATCCACATGTACCGCTGGGCGCTTCAGACAGATACAGCAAAGCCCGCCTTGAGCGTCGATCATTTCGTCGCGATCAGCCTCGGTCATGCCGTACGAGCGCTTGAGATGCCCGGCCCGACTTTCGACCGCTCGACACGCCTTGCACCGCGTCGACAACCCGTCCGAGGCCGTCTTGTTCCGGTCCCATTCCGAGTGGGGCTTGATCTCCCCGCAGCGGCGGCAGTATTTGTGCCCCGTAGGGGCTTCGACTCGGGGACGCACGTTCTTCCCCTTGGCTATCTGACGCTGTTGGTGGTATTCGGCTGCGCACGGCCTGCAGTAGCACTGCAAGCCGTCACGCATGGCCCGGTTCGAAGCGAAAGCATCGAACGGCTTGACTACGCCACACCGCCCACACTTCTTGCCCGCCTCCGACACCCACCCTCCCCTGCGAGCATCACCTTCGATTCGAAGGCAAAATCACTCGCCACCCTTCTGAACGAAGGATCGCACGAAGTCCTCGGCGTTCTCCTCGAGCACATCATCGATTTCATCGAGTACGGAGTCGACGTCGTCGGAGAGCTTTTCCTGACGCTCCTTGAGGTCGGTCGATTCCTCGACCGCCGCCTCCTCGACCTCCTCGGTCGAGCGCGTCGCCTTCTGCTGTCCGCCGCCGGTGTCCTTGGTCGCCATGTCTACCTCACCCCGCTCGGTTCGCACGCTCATGTCGAGAGACCCCGGGATTCGGGATCTCTCAAGATCAGACCCTACGTCGGACCCTATAGGGAGGGTCCGACATTCGTCCCCGTACTTTCACAGTCCGGTTCTCTTCATGATTCCCGGACCGATCGCATTTCAGCCGTACTCACTGCCCCGAAAGCACCCGGACCAGGTCCTCCGCCGTGCGGCAGCGGTCCAGGAGCTCCTTGACGTGGTTGCGGGTCCCCCGCAGGGGTTCCAGCGTCGGGACGCGCTGGAGCGAGTCCCGGCCGGGGAGGTCGAAGATCACCGAGTCCCAGGACGCCGCGGCCACGTCGTCCGCGTACTGCTCCAGGCAGCGGCCGCGGAAGTAGGCCCGGGTGTCCTCCGGAGGCTTGCTCTGAGCCCGCTCCACGGCCGGCTCGTCCACCAGGCGCTTCATCTTGCCGCGGGCCACCAGGCGGTTGTACAGGCCCTTCTCGGGCCGTACGTCCGAGTACTGGAGGTCCACCAGGTGCAGCCGCGCCGCGTCCCAGTTCAGCCCGTCCCGGCGTCGGTAGCCCTCCAGGATCTCCTTCTTGGCGATCCAGTCCAGCTCCCCCGACAGGCTCATCGGGTCGCTCTCCAGCCGGCCCAGCACGTCCTCCCAGCGGCCCAGCACGTCCTTGGTCTGCTCGTCCGCGTCGGACCCGAAACGTTCGTCCACGTACTTCCGGGCCAGCTCGAAGTACTCCATCTGCAGTTGCACCGCGGTCAGTGTCCGGCCGCTGCGCAGCGTGATGAGGTGTTGCAGGTCGGGGTCGTGGGAGACCTGGTGCAGGGTGCGTACGGGCTGGTCGACGGCCAGGTCGACGCTGATGAACTGATCCTCGATCATGGACAGGACAAGTGCGGTCGTGCCGAGTTTGAGGTAGGTGGAGATCTCGGAGAGGTTGGCGTCTCCGATGATCACGTGGAGCCGGCGGTACTTCTCGGCGTCCGAGTGCGGCTCGTCGCGGGTGTTGATGATGGGCCGCTTGAGGGTGGTCTCCAGGCCGACCTCGACCTCGAAGTAGTCGGCGCGCTGGCTGATCTGGAAGCCGTGTTCGCGGCCGTCCTGGCCGATGCCGACGCGTCCGGCGCCGGTCACGACCTGGCGTGAGACGAAGAAGGGGGTCAGGTGGCGCACGATCTCCGAGAAGGGGGTCTCCCGCTTCATCAGGTAGTTCTCGTGCGTGCCGTAGGAGGCGCCCTTGTTGTCGGTGTTGTTCTTGTAGAGGTGGATCGGCTGGGCGCCGGGGAGCTGGGCGGCGCGGACGGCCGCCTCGGCCATGATCCGCTCGCCGGCCTTGTCCCAGAGGACGGCGTCGAGCGGGTTGGTGATCTCGGGCGAGCTGTATTCGGGGTGTGCGTGGTCGACGTAGAGCCGTGCGCCGTTCGTGAGGATGACGTTGGCGAGGCCGATGTCCTCGTCGGTGAGCTGGCTGTTGTCGGCGGCCTCGCGGGCGAGGTCGAAGCCGCGGGCGTCCCGCAGCGGATTCTCCTCCTCGAAGTCCCAGCGGGCGCGTCGCGCCCGGTGCATCGCCGCCGCGTAGGCGTTGACGATCTGGGACGAGGTGAGCATGGCATTGGCGTTCGGGTGCCCCGGGACGGAGATCCCGTACTCCGTCTCGATCCCCATTACTCGCCGTACGGTCATGCGGCCCTCCTTGCCCGGCGGCGCTCCCCTTTCGGGAGCGGCGCTCAAGTACCGCTGGTGCTCCGGTGCGTGTTCCTGTGCGGTGCCCGTCCCCGCACTGCGCGTCCGGCGGTACGGAAGAGCCTAGAACCACTGCGCGCTCGTGGGGAGATCATTTCCGTCATTGGATCCGCCTGGTCACCGGCTGAAAAGCGGCCGGTAATGCGGTGGGGTAAAGCAGTCGGCTGCGGATGCCCGGGGTGGGCATCCGCAGCCGCCCCGCTTTGTCAGAGGTACTGACCGGTGTTTGCCACCGTGTCGATGGAGCGTCCGGTGTCCGCGCCTTGCTTTCCGGTGACGAGGGTGCGGATGAATACGATCCGCTCGCCCTTCTTTCCGGAGATGCGGGCCCAGTCGTCCGGGTTGGTGGTGTTGGGCAGGTCCTCGTTCTCCTTGAACTCGTCCACGCAGGCCTGGAGCAGGTGGGCCACCCGCAGACCCTTCTGGTTGTGTTCGAGGAAGGCCTTGATGGCCATCTTCTTGGCCCGGTCGACGATGTTCTGGATCATCGCTCCGGAGTTGAAGTCCTTGAAGTAGAGGACTTCCTTGTCGCCGTTGGCGTACGTGACCTCGAGGAAGCGGTTCTCCTCGGTTTCGGCGTACATCTGCTCGACGACGGTCTGGATCATGCTGTGGACGGTGCCGTCCTTGGAGTCCTGGTGTTCGGACAGGTCGTCCGCGTGCAGGGGCAGCGAGGCCTTGAGGTACTTGGCGAAGATGTCCTTCGCGGCCTCGGCGTCCGGGCGCTCGATCTTGATCTTCACGTCGAGCCGGCCGGGGCGCAGGATGGCCGGGTCGATCATGTCCTCGCGGTTGGAGGCGCCGATGACGATGACGTTCTCCAGGCCTTCCACGCCGTCGATCTCGGCGAGCAGCTGGGGGACGATGGTGTTCTCCACGTCCGAGCTGACGCCTGATCCGCGGGTGCGGAAGAGGGATTCCATCTCGTCGAAGAAGACGATGACGGGGGTGCCCTCGCCGGCCTTCTCGCGGGCACGCTGGAAGACGAGGCGGATGTGCCGCTCTGTCTCGCCGACGTACTTGTTGAGGAGTTCGGGGCCCTTGATGTTCAGGAAGTAGGACTTTCCGGCGGGTTGGCCGGTGACCTCGGCGACCTTCTTGGCAAGGGAGTTGGCGACGGCCTTGGCGATGAGCGTCTTGCCGCAGCCGGGCGGGCCGTAGAGCAGGATGCCCTTCGGGGGCCGCAGTTCGTGTTCCTTGAAGAGGTCCGGGTAGAGGTACGGGAGCTCGACCGCGTCGCGGATCAGCTCGATCTGGTCGCCCAGGCCGCCGATCTTGTCGTAGTCGATGTCGGGGACCTCTTCGAGGACGAGTTCTTCGACCTCGCTCTTGGGGACGACCTCGTAGACGTAGCCGGAGCGGGGTTCGAGCAGGAGGGCGTCGCCGGGGCGGATGGTGATGTCCAGGAGCGGCTCGGCGAGCCTCACCACCCTTTCCTCGTCGGTGTGCCCGACGACCAGGGCGCGCTCGCCGTCCTCGAGGATCTCCTTGAGGGTGACGATGTCCCCGGCCCGCTCGAATTCCATGGCCTCGACCACGTTGAGGGCCTCGTTGAGCATGACCTCCTGGCCGCGCCGGAGGTCTTCCGGGTCGACGCTGGGGCTGACGTTCACGCGGAGCTTTCGGCCTCCGGTGAAGATGTCGACGGTGCCGTCCTCGTTGGACTGCAGGAAGACACCGAAACCGGCCGGCGGCTGTGCGAGCCGGTCGACTTCTTCCTTGAGGGCCACGATCTGGTCTCGGGCCTCACGGAGGGTATTCGCGAGTCGTTCGTTCTGTGCGGATACGCCGGCCAGGTTTGTCTGGAGCTCGACGATCCGCTCTTCGAGAATCCTCGTGTGTCGCGGAGAGTCGGCGAGCTTTCGTCGCAGGACGGCGATTTCCTGCTCGAGATAGGCAACCTGGCCGGCGGGGTCCTCGGACCCTCGCGCGGGCCGGATGCCGCGGTTGATGTCGTCGTCGTGGGCTGCCACGGTCCTCACCTCCTCCAAGGGGAGCTGGACGCTTCCTGACCCTACCTGGGCTGGTGGTGATTGAAACCCCTAGATCACAAAGACGGTAGGGGTGTGTCCGATCTTCACCCTTGCGTACTCCCTCACGCCAAGGAAATACCCACCCATCAAACTCGGGAAGCAGCCGGTTGTAAGGTCGAAGCGTTCAACACCCGTCAGGGCCCGCGCGACTTGCTGCGGGTTTCGACCGGGATGGATCACTCAGCGCAGGGAACGGCAGGAGATATGACCGTGCAGCAGGAGGCTCCGACGGGCGGTGCCGGTGAGGCCGGCGAGCCGCTCGAGGTCTGGATCGATCAGGATCTGTGTACCGGGGACGGCATCTGCGTGCAGTACGCGCCTGAGGTGTTCGAGCTGGACATCGATGGTCTGGCGTATGTGAAGAGCCCGGAGGACGAGCTGCTGCAGGACGCGGGGGCGACCACTCCGGTTCCGCTGACGTTGCTCCAGGACGTGGTCGACTCGGCGAAGGAGTGTCCGGGTGACTGCATTCACGTGAGGCGTGTCTCGGACAGGGTGGAAGTCTTCGGTCCCGACGCGGAGTGACGCTTCAAACACTCCTGGCGGCCGAGTCCGTCAGCTCCTGGCGGAATTTTCCGTCGCGCCAGCGCCACTTGGCGAGCTGTTTCGTGTCGGGGCTGTAGCGGGGTACGTCGGGTGAGGAGTAGCCGACGAGGGTCGCGGTGACGAGTCCGTCGCGCACGGTGAGCTCGGTGGCGGTTTGCCGTCGGGCGGCTTCGAGCAGGGTGGCGACGACGCGGGGGTGGCTGCCTTCGGCGGGGTCCTGGACGAGTACGTAGATCGCGTGTGGCGGGGTGCCTGAGCCGGCGTCGCAGCGGACGGCGGCGACGGTCTCGGGGCGGCCGTCGCCGTCGAGGTCGCCCTGGGCGCTGGTGGTGACGGTCTGCGGGGCGCCTTTGCAGTCGAGGGGGTAGGTGACCCCGGCGGGGTCGGGTGCGGTGGCCTGGGGGCCCTTCGCGGGGGGCTGTGCGGCTGTTGTGGTGATGTCGGTGGCCGGGGTGCCGGTGGCGGGTTGTACGAGTCCTGCGGCGGCTATGACGGCTGCCATGGCGGTGGCCGTGGCGAGCCAGTGGACGGGCCTGGTGCGGCTGTGCTCCAGGGTGTGCGGGAGCGGGGCCGTCTCGGCGTGGCTGTGCGGCACGCGGGGTGTCTCCTGTGCGAAGGGTGACGAGGAGCCAGCATCGTGCCACACCTCACACGGCGGTGGAACGGCTGGGTCCGGGGCTGGTGCACAGGACAACGAAAAGGCGCTGTGGCGCAGTTCCCGGGTGGCTCGGGGGAACTGCGCCACAGCGCCTTCATGTTGGGTCCGGTCGGCCGTTACGCGGAGCGGTCGCTGCCGGGGCCGTCGTAGTCCTCGCCGTAGGCGCCCTTGGCGGGGCGGCGGCGGCGCATGGGGGGCTCGACGCCGTCCGCGAGGCGGCGGGCGGTGACGAGGAAGCCGGTGTGGCCGATCATCCGGTGGTCGGGGCGGACGGCGAGGCCTTCCACGTGCCAGTTGCGGATCATCGATTCCCACGGCTGCGGCTCGGCGAAGCAGCCGATCTCGCGGATGGACTCGACGGTCTTGGACAGCTGCGTGGTGGTGGCCACGTAGCAGCAGAGGATGCCGCCGGGGACGAGGGCCTTGGAGACCGCTTCGAGGCATTCCCAGGGGGCGAGCATGTCGAGGATGACGCGGTCGACGTCCGTGTCGGACAGGTTGTCCTGGAGGTCGCCGACGGTCAGCTGCCACGCGGGGTGGGGGCCGCCGAAGTAGCGTTCGACGTTGGCGGTGGCGATTTCGGCGAAGTCCGCGCGGCGCTCGTAGCTGTGGAGCATGCCCTGGTCGCCGATGGCGCGCAGCAGGAAGCTGCTCAGGGAGCCGGAGCCCACTCCCGCTTCCACGACGCGTGCGCCGGGGAAGATGTCGGCGAAGGCCAGGATCTGGCCCGCGTCCTTGGGGTAGACCACGGCGGCGCCGCGGGGCATGGACAGGACATAGTCGGGGAGCAGGGGGCGCAGCGCGAGGTATGCGACGTTGCCCGTGGTGCGGACAACGCTGCCTTCGGGAGCACCGATCAGCTCGTCGTGCGGGAAGGAACCCTTGTGGGTGTGGAAATTCTTCCCGGCTTCGAGCGTGAACGTGTAGTGGCGGCCCTTGGGGTCGGTGAGCTGTACCTGGTCCCCGACCTCGAAGGGCCCGCGTCGGCGGGCGGCACCGGTCGGTTCGGACATGTGACCAGTGTATTGGCTTCAGGACTGGGGCCGTGCCATGGCCTTCACGAAGGCTTTTTCGACGTCGAGGGTGGAGAGGACGCCGTAGATGGTGCCGCCGGGTTCGAGGACGAGGTATTCGGTGGCGGGGGTGGCGCGGAGGTGGTCGAGGAGTTCTTCGCCGGTGAGTTCCGCTGAAACCTTCATGCCGTCGGTGAGGTCCTGGGCGAGGGTGCTGACGGCGACCCAGGGGCGGCGGTGTTCGGGGACGGAGGCGATGGCGGTTTCGCGGACGATGGCGGTGGGGTCGCCTTGTCCGTCGACGACGACGAGGGCGCGGGCGCCGGCTTCGTTGGCGCGGCGCAGGGCTTCGGAGAGGGGGGTGGCGTTCTCGACGGGGATGGCGCGGCGGGTGAGGGTGCGGGCGCGTAGTTCGGGGAGGTGTTCGCGTAGGCGGGCCATGCGCAGGCTGTTGCCGGCGCCGGTCCAGATGATGCCGGCGAGGATGGCGGCGAGCAGGGCGTCCATGACGGTGTTCATGCCGCCGATTTCCGAGGTGCGGTTGCCGAGGACGCCGGTGTGGGTGAGGAGGGGGAGGCCGAGGAGGACGGCGATGGCGAGGCCGCGGCCGACCCAGGCGGCGGCGATGGTGCCGGTCATGGGTTTGCCGGTGATGCCCCAGATGACGGCGCGGAGCATGCGGCCGCCGTCGAGGGGGAGGCCGGGGAGGAGGTTGAAGGCGGCGACGAGGAGGTTGGAGATCATCAGGCCGGCGAGGAGGACACCGGGGACGGTGGCCGGGTCGACGGCTTTCATGCCGAGGTAGAAGGCTGCGGTGAGGACGAGGGAGAGCAGGGGGCCGACGAAGGCGAGGACGAATTCGCGGCCGGGGGTCTCGGATTCTTTTTCGATCTCGGAGACTCCGCCGAAGAACTGGAGCTGGATGCGGCGTACGGGGAGCTTGAAGCGGAGGGCCGCGACGGTGTGCGCGAGTTCGTGGACGAGGACGGAGGCGTAGAAGGCGACGGCGAAGAAGAGGGAGACGAGGTAGCGGACGGGTCCGAGGTCGGGCAGGACGCGGTCGAGCTGGTCTCCGAAGACCCAGGTGATGAGGGCTGCGACGAGGAACCAGCTGGGCGAGACGTAGACGGGTACGCCGAAGGGGCGGCCCATGAGGAGTCCGCCGCCCGGTCCGGAGCGGCGGCCTGCGCGCTCGCCGGTTTCGTCGGTGTCTGCCACGGCTGTCCTTCGTTCGGTGCTGGTGTTTCCAGTGTGTTCTGTTCGTGTACGGGGTGGTGCTGTAGCGGGTTGTGATGCTCCGATCATGCAGTGCGAGGGGGCTCGGCGTCGATGGTATGCGCGTGCTGTCGGTCGCGGGTCGTAGGGTTTTGTCCATGACGACGAGCCCCGGTGCCGTGCCCGGCGCGGCCGAAGCCGCCAGCCCCAGCGCTGTGGCGCCTTCTTCGCTCTCTCCTTCCCGGGCGAGCGATTTCATGCAGTGTCCGTTGCTGTACCGGTTCCGGGTGATCGACAGGTTGCCGGAGAAGCCGAGTGCGGCGGCGACGCGTGGGACGTTGGTTCATGCGGTGCTGGAGCGGCTTTTCGATCATCCGGCGCAGGAGCGGACGGCGCCGGCGGCGAAGGCGTTGTTGCCGGGGCAGTGGGACCGGTTGCTGGAGTCGAGGCCGGAGCTGATGGGGCTGTTCCCGGAGGGTGACGAGGGGGCGGGGCTGGCGCGGTGGCTGACGGAGGCCGAGGCGCTGGTGGAGCGGTGGTTCACGTTGGAGGACCCGACGCGGCTGGAGCCGGTGGAGCGGGAGTTCTTCGTGGAGACGGAGCTGGAGTCGGGGCTGCGGCTGCGCGGGATCATCGACCGGGTGGATGTGGCGCCGACGGGTGAGGTGCGGATCGTCGACTACAAGACGGGGAAGGCGCCGCGGCCGGAGTATGCCGAGGGTGCGTTGTTCCAGATGAAGTTCTACGCGTTGGTGGTGTGGCGGCTGAAGCGGGTGGTGCCGCGGCGGTTGCAGTTGGTGTATCTGGGCAGTGGGGATGTGCTGACGTACGACCCGGTGGTGGCGGATCTGGAGCGGGTGGAGCGGAAGCTGCTGGCGTTGTGGGAGGCGATCCGGGAGGCGACGGAGTCGGGTGAGTGGCGGCCGCGGCCGACGAAGCTGTGTGGTTGGTGTGATCATCAGGCGGTGTGTCCGGAGTTCGGTGGTACTCCCCCGCCGTATCCGTTGGTGATCTCTCCGCGTGCGGAGGTGGACGCGGCGGGGTCGGGGGTGGAGCGCCCGGCGGAGTCCTGATCCGGGTGTCAGGGCAGAATGGTCGGGCCCGCCGTAGCCGTCCGACGAATACGAGGTAGACCCCGTGGCGATCCGCGTCCTTCTGGTCGACGACCAGCCGCTGCTGCGCACCGGCTTCCGGATGATCCTGGAGGCGGAGGAGGACCTGGCGGTGGTGGGCGAGGCCGGGGACGGTCTGCAGGCGTTGGATCAGGTGCGGGCGCTGCAGCCCGATGTGGTGCTGATGGACATCCGGATGCCGCGGATGGACGGGGTGGAGGCGACCCGGCAGATCACCGGTCCGGAGCGTGACGGGCCGGCGAAGGTGTTGGTGTTGACCACGTTCGATCTGGACGAGTACGTGGTGGAGGCGCTGCGGGCGGGGGCGAGCGGGTTCCTGTTGAAGGACGCGCCGGCGACGGAGTTGGTGCAGGCGATCCGGGTGGTCGCGGCGGGTGAGGCGATGCTCGCGCCGAGCATCACGCGGCGGCTGCTGGACAAGTACGCGGGGCATCTTCCGTCGGGTGAGGAGAGCCTGCCGGACACGCTGGGGACGCTGACCGAGCGTGAGGTCGAGGTGTTGAAGCTGGTGTCCCGGGGGTTGTCGAACGCGGAGATCGCGGCGGATCTGTTCGTGAGTGAGACGACGGTGAAGACGCATGTGGGGCATGTGTTGACGAAGCTGGGGCTGCGGGACCGGGTCCAGGCGGCGGTGTACGCGTACGAGAGCGGTCTGGTGCGTCCGGGGGCGCAGTAGGTCGGTCGGGCGGGCGCGCGTACGCGAAGGGGCCGTACGCGTGTGCGCGTACGGCCCCTTCGTGTGGTGCCGGGCCCGCCGTGGGGCGGGCCCGGCTCCGGTGGCGTCAGCCCTTGCTGATCTCCCAGAAGCGGAAGACGGTGGAGGCGTCGAGGGACCACTGCAGGCCGCTGACGTTCTGGCGGGTGACGGCGTACTGCTTGCCCTGCCAGAGCGGGATGAGCGGGAGTTCGTCGGCGACGATGTCCTGGAGGCGGTTGTAGTCGGTGTTGGCCGCGGTGCGGTCGGACTTCGCGGAGGTCGACGGGATGATCGTCCCGGTGATCTCCTTGTTGTCGTAGTTGTTGTTCAGCACGTTGTCCGGGCCGAAGAACGGCTGCGTGAAGTTGTCGGCGTCCGGGTAGTCGGGGACCCAGCCCTTGACGTACACGCCGTACTTGCCGGCCTGGATGTCCTTCTCGTACTGCTCGTACTCGACGGACTTGACGTCGGCGTCGAAGAGGCCGCTGTCGTTGAGCTGCTTGGCGATGACCTCGAACTGCTGGTCCGTGGAGGGGCCGTAGCGGGACGGGGTGGAGTACAGGGTGAGCTTGACCTTGCCGGTGATGTTGGCGGCCTTGAGGACGGCCTTGGCCTTGTCGACCTGGGGGGTGCCGCCGTAGCGGTCGAAGAACGGGGTCGTGTGGCCGGCGATGCCGGTCGGCACGATGGAGTAGAGCGCGGTGGCGGTGCCGGCGTACACGTCGCGGACGAGGGCTTCGCGGTCGATGAGGTAGGCGATGGCCTTGCGCACGGGGAGCTTGCCGACGACGGGGTCGTTGACGTTGAAGACCATGTGCTCGACCTCGGCGCCGGTGCCCTGGACGACGTCGACCTTGTTGTCGCCGGTCTTGCTGGAGGCGAGGGCGGCGATGTCCTTGGCGGCGAGGCCGCGGAAGGCGAAGTCGACGTCGCCGCTTTCGAGGGTCGTCTTGAGGCCGGCCTGGTCGCCGTTGAAGAACTTCAGCGTGACGCCGGTGTTCTTGGCCTTGGCCTTGCCGCTGTAGGACTCGTTGACGGAGAAGCTGGCGCTCTTCTCGCTGAAGGAGTCGAGCTTGTAGACGCCGGAGCCGATGGCCTTGTTGTCGGTGCGCAGCTTGTCGACCGGGTATTCGGTGTGGTCGACGATGGAGCCGGCGCCCGAGGCGATCTTGCTGGGGAAGGTGGCGTCGGAGGTCTTGAGCTTGAAGACGACGGTCTTGTCGTCGGGGGCGTCGATGCCGGCGATGGACGCGAGCATGACGGCCGGGCCGTTCGCGTCGTTGATCTTCAGGGTGCGTTCGAAGGAGAACTTGACGTCCTTCGAGGTGAGGCTGTGGCCGTTGCTGAACTTCAGGCCGTCGCGCAGGGTGCACTTGTAGAGCTTGCTGTCGCCGCCTTCGAAGCCGCAGGCCTGGGCGGCGTCGGGCTCGGGGGTGGTGCCGCCCTTGGGGAAGCTCAGCAGCGACTGGAAGACGTTGTTGAACAGCAGCCAGGAGCCGGGGTCGTAGCCCGATGCCGGGTCGACGGACTTCACCTTGTCGGATATGCCCATGACCACGCCCTTGCCGCTGCCGGCATTGGAGCCATCGGTCGAACCGCAACCGCTGAGCAGCGCGGCGGCGGTGGCCGCGCCGAGCGGGGCCGCCAGCCACTGGTTACGTCGATTCACGCGAACGTCCTTCACAGTCGAACTGTTTCGTTGGTCCG
Source organism: Streptomyces sp. NPDC048331 (assembly GCF_043201215.1). Classification (NCBI taxonomy): domain Bacteria; kingdom Bacillati; phylum Actinomycetota; class Actinomycetes; order Kitasatosporales; family Streptomycetaceae; genus Streptomyces; species Streptomyces sp. NPDC048331. The sequence goes on from NZ_JBICYT010000008.1 coordinate 246,385, forward strand.
GCCCGCGACTTCCGCTGCCGGTCGTTGCCTTGTTCAGCCGCTTACGCCGCGGCCGAGCTCCCACAGCTGGAGGTCGGAGATGGCGTTGACCGACCACTCCACTCCGGTGATCCCGTCGCGTGCGGCGACGTACTGCTTGCCCTGCCACAGGGGCAGGACGGGTACGTCCTCGGCGACGATGTCCTGTATCTCCGTGATCGCGGGGACGGCGATCGTACGGTCGACCGCCCGCCGGGATTCGGGGATGAGCCTGTTGCGCACCGCGCTGTTGGCGTACGGCGTGCCCAGGAAGTTGTCCTGCTCCAGGAACGGGGCGAGGAAGTTGTCGGCGTCCGGGTAGTCGGGGAACCAGCCGAGCCCGTAGGCGGCGTGGTCGCCCTTCTTCTGGGCGGGGCGGAAGTCCGCCCATTCGCTGCCCTGGACGGTGATGTCGAAGAGGCCGGTGGAGTTCAGCTGGGCCTTGAGGGCGTCGAACTCGGCGGCCGTGCCGTCGCCGTAGTGGTCGCTGGTGTAGTGCAGGGTCAGCTTGACGGGGGTCTTGATCCCGGCGTCCTTCAGCAGGGCGGCGGCCTTGGGCGTGTTGGCGTCGCCGTACTTGTTGTAGAAGGAGTTGACGTGGCCCGTGACGGTGGTGGGGACCAGCGAGTAGAGCGGCGTGGCGGACTTGCCGTAGACCTTGGAGATGAGCTGGCCGCGGTCGACGGCGGCGGCGAGTGCCTGGCGTACGGCCTTGTCCTTGACGACCGGTGCCTCGGTGTTGAAGCCGAGGTAGCGGATCTCCAGGCCGGGCATCGGGACCAGCTTGACGCCCTTGGGGGGCTGGGCGCTGAACTCGGTGATCTGGGCCGGCGACAGGGTGCGGGAGACCATGTGGATCTTCCCGTCGGTGAGCGCCTTGCCCACGGTCGGGGAGTCGGTGAAGGTGCGCAGTTCGACCTTGTCGTTCTGCAGCTTGAGGTCGCCCTTGTAGTGGGGGTTCTTGGTGAAGACGGCGCGGACCAGTCGGCCGCTCTTGACCTCGGCCTTCATCGTGTACGGGCCGGAGCCGTCCACGGCGAAGCCCTCGCGGAGCTTCTTGGCGTCGTAGTTCTTCTCGCTGACGATGCCGGCGGCGGGGGTGGAGAGCTTGAAGGGGAAGGTCGCGTCGGGGGTCTTCAGGTGGAAGACGACGGTGTCGGCGCCCTTGACCTCGACGTTGTCGAGGGTGGAGAGCAGCGAGGAGGGGCCGTTCTCGTCCTTGATGGCGAGGACGCGGTCGATGGAGAACTTGACGTCCTTGGCGGTGAGGGGCTCACCGTCGGCGAACTTCAGACCGGGGCGCAGGGTGCAGCGGTAGCTCTCGTTGCCGGAGTCGGTGAAGCGGCAGGCGGAGGCCGCTTCGGGGACGGGCTGGCCGCCGCCGCGCGGGGTGTGCATCAGCGTCTGGACGGTCTGGCGCAGGATGTTCCAGGCGCCGGCGTCGTAGGCGTATGCGGGGTCGAAGGGGGCGGGAGCGAAGTCTGCGGCCTCGAACCGATCGGTGGTTCCGACGACGATCGCTCCGGATCCTGCTCCTCCGCCGCTCGCGCTGCCGCAGGCGGCCAGCGCGGGGGTGAGCAGTCCGGCCGCGGCCGTCAGCACCATGGTCTTGCGGTTCATGCTGGAAGTACTCCCTGTAACCGGCACTTGTTCAAAGCGGCGTAGAGGGCACTTCGCGACGGTCGCCCGTTCAGGGCGGAACGATCGGGCCGGTGGTGTGACGATCGGTCCACGCGGTCCCGGCACAGGGGTGTGTGTCGGGGACGGCTGAGGTGCGGCGTAGTGCCCGCGTCGACATTAGTGGTCCGGGACGGGATGGCTGGAACTGACCGAACTTGGGGCGTAATCGCACCGTGATCGGAGCGAACTGCCTGTTCACGCGCAGGGCTGCGCAGATTCGGTCAGGGGCTGATCAATGTGGACACATTGGAAGCCGCAGGGGCCCTGGGGCGGACTCGCCCGGGGTGCACGGGGTGACCAAGGTCACCCTGCGCAACGGCCCCGGAGAGGATGGAATTTCAGCCTCCGGGGCCGGCGGCGGAAGATCCTTCCGCTAGGGGGCGGCCGGACAGGGTTCCATTCGGGACAGAGCGTGCTCGCGGGGCTCCGGTGCGTGGCAATGCATACCGATGTAGACCTATGCATGTCGATGTGTCCGCTTGGGTCGAGTGTGTGCTCTGCCGGCGGGCCGGGTCGTCACTCTCAGTTCATCGGGGCGATGAGCGAGCGCAGGAACGCCAGATCCACGTCCTCCAGCGAGCGGACGACCGTACGCCCGGGGGCGGGTTCGATCACGCCGACCGAGGGGATGGCCACGACCCGGCAGCCGGCGGCCTCGGCCGCCGCCACGCCGGTGCGGGTGTCCTCGATGACCGCGCACCGCGAGGGGTGCGCGCCCAGCGAGCGCGCGGCGAACAGGTACGGGTCGGGGTGCGGCTTGGTACGGGCCACCTCGTCGCCGGCGACCGTCATCGTGAAGCGGTCACGGCCGAGAGTGAGCAGCACCTGGTCGATGACCCGCCGGTGGGAGGCGGAGACCAGGGCGGTGGGTACGTTGTGCCGGGCGAGCTCGCTCAGCAGCCGCTCGGCGCCGGGCATCAGCGGCACCCGGTCGGCGATGCGGGCCTCGAAGCGCTCGTTGAGCAGGACGCTCAGCTCGGCGAGCTCGATGGCGGCGCCGGTCGATTCGATCAGGAAGGCCGCGCTGCGGCTCATCGGGCCGCCGACGACCACGTCCCGCCAGGCGTCCTCCAGCCGGTGCCCGAGCTCCTGGAAGATCTCCGCCTCGATCTCCCACCAGAAGCCTTCGGTGTCGACCAGGGTGCCGTCCATGTCGAGCAGCACCGCCTGCAGGGCAGACCCGTCGGCCGTTCGGGCGACGGGGGCGGGAACCGTGCTCGTCATGCGCATGCCTCTCAGAAGGGACGAGAAGGCCGGTCACCTCTTCCGCGGGGCATACCACCCCGGGGAACAGGCGACCGGCCTGTATGGGACCGACAAGTGTACGTCGGTGGAGCTCAGCGTGCGTTGAAATACTTCGCTTCGGGGTGGTGAATCACGATCGCGTCGGTGGACTGCTCCGGGTGGAGCTGGAACTCCTCCGACAGGTGGACCCCGATCCGCTCCGGCTCCAGGAGGTCGGCGATCTTCGCGCGGTCCTCCAGGTCGGGGCAGGCGCCGTAGCCGAGCGAGAAGCGGGCGCCGCGGTACTTGAGGTCGAACATGTCCTCGACCTTCGCCGGGTCCTCGCCGCCGAATCCGAGCTCGGAGCGGACGCGCGCGTGCCAGTACTCGGCCATGGCCTCGGCGAGCTGAACGGAGAGGCCGTGCAGCTCCAGGTACTCGCGGTAGGAGTCCGACTCGAACAGCTTGGCCGTGGCCTCGCCGATCTTCGAGCCGACGGTGACCACCTGGAGGCCGACGACATCGATCTCGCCGGACTCCTCGGGGCGGAAGAAGTCCGCGAGGCACAGGCGGCGGCCGCGACGCTGGCGCGGGAAGGTGAAGCGGGTCCGCTCGTTGCCCTGCTCGTCGAGGATGATCAGGTCCTCGCCCTTGGAGACGCAGGGGAAGTACCCGTAGACGACCGCCGCCTCGAGCAGGTTCTCGGTGTGCAGCTTCTCCAGGAGGCCGCGCAGCCGGGGCCGACCCTCGCTCTCGACGAGCTCCTCGTACGTGGCCCCGCCCGCGCGGGCCTGCTTCAGGCCCCACTGGCCCTTGAAGAGGGCACCCTCGTCGAGCCAGGAGGCGTAGTCCTTGAGCGGGATGCCCTTGACGACCCGGGTGCCCCAGAAGGGCGGGGTGGGGATCGGGTTGTCGACGGCCACGTCCGAGCGGCCACCGGACTCCTCCGGCTCCTCCACCTGGAGCACGGGCGTGTCGCGCTTGGCGACGCGGCGCTGCTTGAGCTCGGGCAGGGAGGCGCCGGGGACGCCGCGCTTGACGGCGATGAGGGCGTCCATGAGGCGTAGGCCTTCGAAGGCGTCGCGGGCGTAGCGGACCTCGCCCTCGTAGATCTCGTGGAGGTCTTGTTCGACGTAGGCGCGGGTGAGGGCGGCGCCGCCGAGGATGACCGGGTAGTCGGCGGCCAGCTTGCGCTGGTTCAGCTCCTCCAGGTTCTCCTTCATGATCACCGTCGACTTGACGAGGAGGCCGGACATGCCGATCACGTCGGCCTTGTGCTCCTGCGCCGCTTCCAGGATCGCGGAGACCGGCTGCTTGATGCCGATGTTCACGACGTTGTAGCCGTTGTTCGTCAGGATGATGTCGACGAGGTTCTTACCGATGTCGTGGACGTCACCACGGACGGTGGCGAGGACGATCGTGCCCTTGCCCTCGTCGTCGGTCTTCTCCATGTGCGGTTCGAGATACGCCACCGCCGTCTTCATGACCTCGGCCGACTGGAGGACGAAGGGGAGCTGCATCTGGCCGGAGCCGAAGAGCTCGCCGACGACCTTCATGCCCTCCAGGAGGGTGTCGTTGACGATGTCGAGGGCCGGACGCGTCCGCAGGGCCTCGTCGAGGTCGGCCTCCAGGCCGTTCTTCTCACCGTCGATGATCCGGCGCTGCAGTCGCTCGTCCAGCGGCAGCGCGAGGAGTTCCTCGGCGCGGCCGGCCTTGAGGGACTTGGTGTTGACGCCCTCGAAGAGGGCCATCAACTTCTGCAGCGGGTCGTAGTCGCCCTCACGCCGGTCGTAGATCAGGTCGAGGGCGGTGGTCACCTGCTCCTCGTCGAACCGGGCGATCGGCAGGATCTTGGACGCGTGGACGATCGCGGAGTCCAGACCGGCCTTCACGCACTCGTCGAGGAAGACCGAGTTCAACAGGACCCGGGCGGCCGGGTTGAGACCGAAGGAGATGTTCGACAGACCGAGGGTCGTCTGGACGTCCGGGTGCAGCCGCTTCAGCTCGCGGATCGCCTCGAT